>NZ_JBEXCW010000068.1:0-8609 GCF_040605435.1 Streptomyces sp. NPDC005574 | reverse complement strand
GGCTCCGCCGAGGCCGCCACGTCCGCCGGCTCCGTCGGGAGTTCCGCCGTGACCGTGAAGCCGTCGCGTGGGCCCGGGCCGGCCGTGAGGCTGCCGCCGGCCGCCGCGAGCCGTTCCCTGAGCCCCTTCAGACCGGTGCCGTCGCAGGCGGTCATCGGGGCAGTCCCGGCGCCCCCGCCGTCGTCGGGGGCGGTCCCTGCGCCCCCGCCGTCGTCGGTCACCGTCAGCCGGACGCGTTCCGCCTCCCCGTACACCGTGATCTCGCAGTGGGCCGCGCCGCTGTGCCGTACGACGTTGGTGACCGCCTCCCGCACCACCCAGCCGAGCAGTGCCGCGGTCTGCGGGGCGAGCGGCGGCCCCGACTGGCGTACGACCGGCTCGACGCCCGCGGCGGACAGGGCCGAGCGGGCCTGGTCGAGTTCCGTGGTGAGGCTGCCCTCGCGGTAGCCGGTGACGGCCTCGCGGATCTCGGTGAGGGCCTGGCGGCCGACCGACTCGATGTCGGTGATCTGCGCCAGTGCCGCGTCCAGGTCGCGGGAGGCGAGCCTGCGGGCCGCCTCCGACTTGACCACGATCACCGAGAGCGTGTGGCCCAGCAGGTCGTGCAGGTCCCGGGAGAAGCGCAGGCGTTCCTTCTCGACCGCGCGCCGGGCCAGTTCCTCGCGGGCCGCCCGCAGCTCCCGTACCGCCTCGGCGAGCGACAGGATCGCCGCGGTGACCATCGTGGACAGGAACGTGCCGTAGGCGACGTTCACCGCGTCCCAGCCGGCCCGGAACACGGAGACGGCGGCGGCGAGGGCGGTCAGGGCGAGCCCGGTCCGGCCGAGCCACGGCCCCCGCATGACCGCGCCGGTCGCGAGGCCGAGCAGAGGGAAGTAGTACAGCCAGCTGCCGCCGTACCCGAGGGCGAGTCCGCAGGTGACCAGGCCCATCAGCACGAGCGCGACCCGGGTCGAGGTGGCCTGGCGCGTCTGCTTCACGAAGGCGCGGAAGGTCACGTAGATGTAGAGCGAGTTGAACGTCAGCAGCCCCAGGGCGCCGATCCACGGATTGGGCGTCTCGCCCTGGAAGAGGTTGGAGAACGCGCCCATCCCCATGAGCAGCCAGGGCAGCAGCGCGAAGCCGGAGGGCGGCGGCCCCGGGTCCTCCGGGACGGCGCCCGATCCGTCCGCGGCGGCCTTCCGTCCGGCCTTGAACCGCTCCATGTCCGCCTTCCACCGTGCCCGTGCCGCCCGCCACTCGCGGACCTGGCAGGCGGTGCTCCGCATCAGGTTCATGTCCCGGCTCCCCGTTTCCCGCTCGCGGTCCCGTTCCGCGCTCCCCGTTGTCATGAGGACGACGGTACGGACCGGGGGCGCGGCGCGGCAGAGGCGGTTGTACGGACCGCGGCAGGACAAATGTCACCGTCGGCGCCCGCCGGTGCCGTCCGCCACGGGCCGAGCTGACACTCCGTCAGGAGTCTTCACAACTGCCGGGCGCTGGGCTATACAGAGGGCGCCGGACTGGAACGCGTTCTAGATCGGCCCGTGACGACCTCGGTGCGACCGACGGTGCGGACGGCCGCGCCGAGGTCTCTGAGCCCACAGGAGCCCCATGCCCATCGACGCAGCCAAGGCCGTCGCCGCCGAGCCCCGGTCCGGCGAGATCTCCTGGACCGCCAAGGACGTCCAGCTCTATCACCTCGGGATCGGCGCGGGCGTCCCCGCCACCGACCCCGACGAGCTGCGCTACACCCTGGAGTCCCGGCTGCACGTCCTGCCGAGCTTCGCCACCGTCGCGGGCGCCGGTTCCCCCGGCGTCATCGGCGGCCTGTCGATGCCCGGCGTCGAGGTGGACCTCGCGCACGTCCTGCACGGCGGCCAGAGCCTCACCGTCCACCGCCCGATCCCGGTGCGGGGCACGGCCACCGCGACCTCCCGCATCGCCGCCGTCCACGACAAGGGCAAGGCGGCCGTGCTGGTCATGCGCACCGAGGTCGCCGACACCGACGGTCCGCTGTGGACCAACGACGCGCAGATCTTCGTACGGGGCGAAGGGGGCTGGGGCGGCGACCGGGGGCCGTCGGCCCGCCTGGAGGCGCCCGTCGGTGAGCCCGACCGGGTCGTGGAGCGGCCGGTGCGCGAGGACCAGGCCCTCCTCTACCGCCTCTCCGGCGACTGGAACCCGCTGCACGCGGACCCGGAGTTCGCCAAGGTGGCCGGGTTCGACCGGCCCATCCTGCACGGGCTGTGCACGTACGGGATGACCCTCAAGACGGTCGTCGACACGCTGCTCGGCGGGGACGTGAACCGGGTGCGCGGCTACGTCACACGGTTCGCCGGGGTGGTCTACCCGGGGGAGACCCTGCGCATCCGCATGTGGCGCGCGGACGGCGCGGTCCGGGTGGCGGTGAGCGCCGTGGAACGGGACGACGCGCCCGTCCTCGCCGACACGCTCGTCGAACACACCTGAGCCGGCCCGGCCGACACCGCCGGACATCCCGCACCACGACGCCGACCGCCCGCGTCGGGCACACCGCTGAGGGGAGCCGCACCATGCGCGCAGCCGTACTGAACGAGATCGGTCAGGACAAGCTGGAGGTGTTCGACGACGTCGAGGCGGTGGGCTTCGGCCCGGGCAAGGTGAGGATCCGGGTCCGGGCCACCGGGCTGTGCCACTCGGACCTCTCCGCGATGAGCGGGGTGCTGCCGCAGCCGGCCCCCTTCGTGCCGGGGCACGAGGGCGCGGGGGAGATCACCGAGGTCGGCGAGGGCGTCCTCGACCTGAAGCCGGGGGACCGGGTCGTGGTCTGCTGGCTGCCCGCCTGCGGGGCGTGTCCCGCGTGCCGGCGGGGCCAGACCGAACTGTGCCTGGCGGGCTTCATGAACGCCGGCACCCCGAACTTCAGGCGCCCCGGCGGCGACCTCTTCGGCTTCGCCGGCACCGGCACCTTCGCCGAGGAGGTCGTGGTCGACGCGGGCTGCGCGGTGCCGATACCCGACGACGTGCCCTTCGACATCGCGGCCCTGATCGGCTGCGGGGTGACCACCGGGCTCGGCGCCGCCCTCAACACCGCGGACCTGGAGGCCGGTTCCTCGGTCGCCGTCATCGGCTGCGGCGGCGTCGGCATCTCGGCGATCCAGGGGGCGCGGCTGAGGGGCGCCGCCGAGATCGTCGCCGTCGACCCCGTCGCCTCGCGCCGCGAGTCCGCGCTGGAGTTCGGCGCCACGCACGCCGTGTCCCCGGACGAACTGGCCGACGCCAGGCAGCAGATCACCGCCGGCGAGGGCTTCGACTACGTCTTCGAGGTCGTGGGCCGCTCCACCACCGCCCGCACGGCCTACGAGAACACCCGGCGCGGCGGCACCCTGGTCGTCGTCGGTGCCGGCGCCCTGGACGACTTCCTCCAGCTCAGCATGTTCGAGCTGTTCTTCGACGAGAAGCGCATCCTGCCGTCCCTGTACGGCGGCGGCGACGTCCTGCGCTCCTACGAGCGGACGATCGCGCTGTGGCGGGCCGGCCGCATCGACCTCGCGGGCCTCATCACGCACCGGGTGCCGCTCGCCGGGATCAACGAGGCCCTCGACCAGATGCGGACGGGCGCCGCCCTGCGCACCTGCATCGAGATCTGACCACCGAGACCTGGGGACGCGCATGTCACTGCCACTCGAAGGGCTGTCCGCGATCGTCACCGGCGCGGGCCGGGGCCTGGGCCGGGCCGAGGCGCTGGAACTGGCCCGGCTCGGCGCGGCCGTCGTCGTCAACGACTTCGGTCAGCCCGGCCGGGACGGCTCCGGCGAGGGCTCCGCCGCCCCCGCCCAGCAGGTCGCCGACGAGATCCGCGCGGCCGGCGGGAGGGCCCTGGCGCACACCGGAGACGTCGCCGACCACCGGCAGGCCGCCGAACTGGTCGACCTGGCGGTCGCCGAGTTCGGCACGCTGGACATCCTGGTCAACAACGCGGGCATCCTGCGCGACCGGATGGTCTTCTCGATGACCGAGGACGAGTGGGACTCGGTGATCCGGGTCCACCTCAAGGGCCACTTCAACACGACCCGCTTCGCCGCCGCCCACTGGCGCGAGCGGTCCAAGGCGGCCGGGGGCCCGGTGTACGGGCGGATCGTGAACACCTCCTCCGAGGCGTTCCTCGCCGGTTCCGCCGGCCAGCCCAACTACGCGGCCGCCAAGGGCGGAGTCGTCGGGCTGACCACGTCCACCGCCCTCGCGCTGAGCAGGTACGGCGTCACGGCGAACGCGATCTGCCCGCGCGCCCGCACCCGGATGACCGAGGACGTCTTCGAGGGCATCGGGCGGACCGGCCGGGGCGACGGCGGCGAGGCCGGGCTCGACCCGCTCGCCCCCGAGCACGTCGCGCCGCTGGTCGGCTACCTCGCGGGACCGGCGGCCGCCCGCGTCAACGGTCAACTGCTCGTCGTGCACGGCGGGATGGTCGCGATCGTCGAACGGCCGCGGGTGCAGGCCAAGTTCGACAGCAAACAGGACACCTTCACCTACGACGAACTCGACGCCCTGCTCACCCCGCACTACGCGGAGCGGCCGGCCGGGGAGACGTTCGGGGCGGCGGAGGTGCTGGGGCTGAGGCGCGGGTAGCGGCGGGGGCGTGCGCGGGCGCGGGATCGAGCGGGTCGACGGCGCACGGAAAAGGCCCACGTGTCTGCTGACACGCGGGCCTCTTCCTGTGGACCTGTTTCCTGTGTACCGTCAGGCAACCGCCTCGGCGTCCTCGTTCGGCTTGCGGTGCCGGCCGTGGCCGGCCGCCTCGCCGTCGTGGACCGAGACCGGTCCCCGGTGCCGGCCGTGGCCGACGTCCTCCCGGCTCTCGGTGGACAACGGCTGCATGGTGCTTACGTCGCTCATCGGAAGATTCACCCCGTCAACATGATCTTTTGCTGCGGGGTGATTTTATCCAGCTGCCCACGGGCTGAATCCAGCAGGCCGCACCAACCGGCACTACTTCGTTACGAGACGTCCCAGCGGCGCCTGCTGCAAGGGCACAGGACGCGGCGCGACAGGCGCCGCGGGACCCGGCGCCGGCGGCTCGCCGGGCGCCGGGAAGGAACCCCCCGCGTCCGGCCATACGGCCGTACCGGCACCGCCCGAGTCCGGCCATACGGCCGTACTGGCACCGCCCGAGCCCGCGCCCCCCACCGAGTCCGTGCCCCGCGCTCCGTCCGTGTCGCCCGGCTCCCCGAAGGGTCCCGCCAGCCGTGCCACCGAGCAGGGTGTCTCGGCCGTGGCGCAGGGCAGTTGGAGCACCCCGTCCGTGGTCCACAGGCCCGCCCCCGCCAACCACCCCGTGGGCGCCGCGAGTTGCCGCATCCGGCGCCGGTCGGGCCGCCATACGCCCAGCCAGCTGCCGCCCGGGCCGTCGACGCGCAGCGCCACCGCGCAGCCCTCCGGCGTCAGCACCTGCCCCGGCTGGATCGCGAACGGTGTCACCGCGCAGCCGGCCACCTGGAGGCTCTCCGGGAAACGCACCGGGAGCGTGCTGCCCAGGACACCCCAGCCCAGCCGGTCACGGCCGGGCGACGGCGCGTCCGAGCGGATCAGCAGCAGCCCGCTGTCCGGGTCGGCGAGGAGCAGCCGGTCGTCGCTGTCCGGCGTGATCTGCAGCAGCGGGGACATCTCCCCGCCCCGCTCCAGGTCCACCACCACCGTCTTGGTGCGGCCGGCCACCTCCCGGTCCAGGGCCAGCATCCGTCCCGCCCGGTCCAGCCACACCCCGCCCGAGCAGCGCCCCGGGAGCTCGGCGACGTGCTCGGGACCGAAGGCGCCGCCCGCCACCAGCCACACGGCGCTGGACCGCGGGCCCACGGCGAGGGCGTACGCCTTCTCCCCGCAGGGCGCCGGCGGCAGCAGCCGCAGCCGGCTGCCGGGGTCCGGGCACTCGACCGCGCCCAGCAGCAGCTCACCGGTGTCCGGCCCGGTCGGGTACAGCAGCGAGAAGGCGTGCCGTCCGTCGGCCACGCGGCGGATCAGTACGCGCCCGTCCCCCATCGGCTGCACCTCGGTGCCGGGCTCCTCCGGCTGGTTGCCGGGCAGCGGCACGGCGTACGGCTCGGGTCCGTCCAGCGTCCAGCGCTCCGGGAACCAGGAGTCGCCGGCCCGCGCGAGACGGGCCGCGTACGCGCCGTCCGCCGTGATGGCACACCCCGCCCGGCCCGCCGCGTCCGCGCCGTCCGCCGTGCCGGTGCGCCCCGCCCGCGCGGCCTCATCCCCACTGTCCGCCGCAGACTCCATCGCACAGACCGTCATCGTCCGGTCACCTCCGGCGACGAAGGTAGTTTTCGTATGCACAGGCGGGGGAGCGGCCGACGGTCACTTCACACATAAGGATGGCCCAGGAACGATTCGCCTGAGGAAACGGAGGCCGCTGTGCTGGCCGGACCGGACCCGTACGGGACCGTGCAGCGGCGGTGCGGTCGCGGAGAACGGGCAGGTAGCCTTTCACCCGTGCCCCGTCTGTCTGAAGTCATCACCGCGCTGGAGACCCTGTGGCCCGCCGAGCGGGCCGAGTCCTGGGACGCGGTCGGCACCGTCGTGGGCGATCCCGGCCAGGAGGTCTCCCGGGTCCTGTTCGCCGTCGACCCGGTCCAGGAGATCGTCGACGAGGCGGTGAAGCTGGGCGCCGACCTGCTCGTCACCCACCACCCCCTGTACCTGCGCGGTACGACGACGGTCGCCGCCTCCACCTTCAAGGGCCGCGTCGTCCACACCCTGATCAAGCACGACATCGCGCTGCACGTCGCCCACACCAACGCCGACAGGGCCGACCCGGGCGTCTCCGACGCGCTCGCCGGTGCCCTGGACCTGCGCGTCGTGGGACCGCTGGTGCCGGACGCAACCGACCCCGAGGGCCGCCGGGGCCTCGGCCGGATCTGCGAGCTCGACCACCCGCTGACCGTCCGGGAGTTCGCCGCCCGCGTCGCCGAACGGCTGCCCGCCACCGCGCAGGGCATCCGCGTCGCCGGCGACCCGGATGCGGCCGTCCGCACGGTCGCCGTGAGCGGCGGGTCCGGCGACAGCCTCTTCGACCACGTACGGGCGGCCGGCGTCGACGCGTTCCTCACCGCGGATCTGCGCCACCACCCGGTGTCGGAGTTCACGGCGGATCACGCCCACAGTCCTCTCGCGCTGCTCGACGCGGCGCACTGGGCCACCGAGTGGCCCTGGTGCGAGCTGGCCGCCGCCCAGCTCGACGAGATCTCCGACCGGAGCGGATGGGGACTTCGCGTCCACGTCTCCAAGACGGTCACCGACCCCTGGACGGCCCACGCGGCCTCCGACCCGATTCCTAGCGCAATGGGAGCCCCCAACTGAACGCCGAGCCCGCCGACCAGATCCGCCTCCTCGACGTCCAGGCACTCGACGTCCGTCTCCAGCAGCTCGCGCACAAGCGCCGGTCGCTGCCCGAGCACGCCGAGATCGAGTCGCTCACCAAGGACCTGACGCAGCTGCGCGACCTCCTGGTGGCCGCCCAGACCGAGGAGAGCGACACCGCCCGCGAGCAGACCAAGGCCGAGCAGGACGTGGACCAGGTGCGCCAGCGCGCCGCCCGCGACCAGCAGCGCCTGGACTCCGGCGCGGTCTCCTCCCCGAAGGACCTGGAGAACCTCCAGCGCGAGATCGCCTCCCTCGCCAAGCGGCAGGGCGACCTGGAGGACGTCGTCCTGGAGGTCATGGAGCGCCGTGAGTCCGCGCAGGAGCGGGCCGCCGAGCTGACCGAGCGGGTCGGCTCCGTCCAGGGCCGGATCGACGACGCGACCGCCCGCCGGGACGCGGCCTTCGAGACGCTGGACGGCGAGGAGTCCTCGGTGACCAAGGAGCGCGAGGTCATCGCGGGCGTCATCCCGGCGGACCTGCTGAAGCTGTACGAGAAGCTGCGCGCGCAGCAGGGCGGCGTCGGCGCGGCCAAGCTGTCCCAGCGCACCTGCCAGGGCTGCCGCCAGGAACTGGCGATCACCGACTTCAACGAGATCCGCTCGGCCCCGCGCGACAAGGTCGTCCGCTGCGAGAACTGCGGCCGCATCCTGGTGCGCACCTCCGAGTCCGGCCTGTAGGGGACGCGAGCGGTGCGGGAGTTCATCGTCGAGGCCGACGGCGGGTCACGGGGCAACCCGGGGCCCGCGGGCTACGGGTCCGTGGTGCTCGACGCGGCGACCGGGGAGACCCTCGCCGAGGCGGCCGAGTACATCGGCGTCGCCACGAACAACGTGGCCGAGTACCGGGGCCTGCTGGCAGGCCTCCGCGCCGCCCACGCCCTGGACCCGTCCGCCGCGGTCCACGTCCGGATGGACTCCAAGCTCGTCGTCGAGCAGATGTCGGGCCGCTGGAAGATCAAACACCCCGCCATGAAGCCCCTGGCCGCGGAGGCGAGCCGGGTCTTCCCCTCGTCGCGGGTGACCTACGAGTGGATCCCGCGCGCGCTGAACAAGCACGCGGACCGTCTCGCCAACGAGGCGATGGACGCGGGCAAGCGCGGCGAGCAGTGGTCGGCGTCGACGTCGACGGCGGAACTCGACACGGCGGCGGCGAGGCCGGCCGCCCCGGGCCGAACGGCGCCCCCCGAGCCAGATCCGAATATCACACGTCTGAAATCCAGACACTGA
>NZ_JBEXCW010000067.1:0-46248 GCF_040605435.1 Streptomyces sp. NPDC005574 | reverse complement strand
AGGCAGAAGCGCCTCGAAACTTCGCGAAGTACACCAGGGACACGATCGCAGGCACCACCGACAACAGCCCCGATCACAAGATCAGCGACAGAGCCGAATTACGTGACGCTGATCATGGTGATCGTGGGGAATTGCGCGACCGCTGACAGGCGGGATCGGCCCTTCGCGCGGTGTGGTCGGTCAGTGCCTGGTGGAAGTAGCGGTACAGGGTGCGCTGCTCGGGGTCTGCCGCGGTGGCCGTACGCAGGTAGAAGTAGGCGTGGGTAAGCGCCTCACGTGTGTCCTCCAGGGTGGGCGGCAAGGGGCGGTTGCCGAACTCGGCGGCGTGGGCAAGGGCGACCGTGTGGAGGATCTCCAGAGGAATGCCCTGCCCTCGCGCTCTACCCAGTACGTCCAGCACCGGCCCGACCCATGGGTTCTTGCGGGTCAGAGAGGTGGCGTGAAGGTCGAACATCTGCGTGATGGTCGTCGGCATCTCGGACACGATGCTCTCGTCGGGTACCGGGCGTCCGGTGGCCGCTTGGGTCAGCAGATGGTCTGCGTAGAGCGCAGCCACGAGGAAGGCGCCGTGTTCGGACGTACGGGCGAGCCGGTCGGCGATGGCATCGGCCGTGGTCTGCGCGTAGTGCGGGTAGAGCAGGTCGCCAAGGTATTCGGCAAGGTCCTGGGCGAGTTCCCCAGGACTTTGGGTGTCGAGATCCTCCAGCATGTCCGGCCGGTTCTCGGTCACGTTACGCAGGTCCGGAAAGGCATCCCACCACGGTCGGGTACCGATCAGGACCCGGCAGCCGGGAACCGGGTCGGTCGGTCCCGTGCCCGACAGGGGCAGGAGCAGGTCCCGCAGGACCGCTGCGGGGTCCTCGGCCTCGTCAAGGGCGTCGAGCACGACGACGACCGGCCCCGCCCGCCGCAGCCGTGCAAACACATCACCGGTCGGTACGGCCCCCTCCGGATGATCGGGCATCCGGATCGAGGCCGAGTAGTCGTCCCGCGCGGCGTCGACGTACGCGGCGCCACCGCCGGGCGATGGCTGTTCGGCCAGCTGACGCAGGAGTGAGTCGGCGATCTGCCGGGTAGTGAGCTGACGGGCGTGAACGGCGAGCACGGCAGCCCGCGGACGGGGCCGGAAGCCGCGCACACGGCTGAGGACACGGCTCTGCAGCGGCACGGGTGACGCACACGGCGACACCCAGGATCGCGGACTTGCCGGATCCGGGCCCTCCCGTGACCACCCGCAGCCGGTTACGGGAACCCTCTTCATCGCCCAAGTCCAGCCATTCCGCGAGCCGCTTGAGTTGCGGACGGCGTCCGCTGAAGAGACTGGCCTCGGCGTGCCGGGTGCCGGCGGCGCGCAGGGCGAAGTGCATGAGATCCAGGCCCGGATCGCTCTCCACCGCGAATTGGCGCAGCGCGGCGTCGGTCCTGGCCATGAAGTTGCTGACCGCGTCGCCCGCGTGGGAGGGGTTGGCGAAGAACGGAGGCGGCGCCAGCACCGCTTCCTCGTACGGCGTCCGAACGACGGTCTGGTCCAACACCGCCTGCTGGCCGTCGCCGCGCGCGAGTTCGCGGTCGATCTCCGCGGCGAGGGCGTCCACCGGCACGTACGCGAGCGCGGGTGAGATGTCCATCCAGCCTCTGGCCAACCGGTTCAGCACTCTGGCGGTGGCCTGGCTGAAGCGGGCCCCGTGAGTGCTCTCGTCGGCCGCACATGCCGCAATGACCCATGTGCGCCGGTCCCGTCCCGCGATCTGGTGGGCGAGTTGCGAGGCCAGCGCCCGCCCACCACCGCACACGTCCAGCAGGAACAGCACCGGGCCGCCGGCGCCGTCCTCCACATCCCGGAGCATGGCGTCCACCTCCACGGCCGTGGCCCGTACCCGCTCGGCCGCCGGCTCGGTGCCGCGAACCACCAGATACAGGCCGCCTGCCGCGCCCGGCACACCGTGTCCGCTGAAGTGCACGATCAAGGGTTGCTCCCCTGCCGTGGTCTGCGCCTGCTTCCAGGCGGTCAGCACCTCGTCACGATCAGGGTCCAGCAGCGGAGGACTGGCCGACACCCCCGCCCGTCCCAGCGCCTGAGCAACCTCCCGGACGGCACCGGCGACGCTCGGCAGCGGTGCGAAGGGCGCCCGACCCGCGGCGCGCTCCTCCTCGGACACAGCGCGCGGCGGGAACCCGCCGGCGCCCATGACCAGCGACTGAACCACCACCGACACCCGCTTCCTCACACCAGGTAGGGAGCGATGGCGGCCGCCGTCACCCCGTTGGCGAGATACCCGCCCAAGGTGTGGAGGTCGAACAAGCCGATCTCGGTGCTCGCATGCGCGTTGACGGGAAAAGCGCCCCCCAATTCGGGCGGGACGGCTACCAGATCCCCCGCGTCGGCGATGTTGATCCAGTGCGCCACACCAGGAGGCCGCGTGCCGCGCAGGCCGCAGGGCTCGGGCTCCAATTTGCGCAGGAGGGCCGGCAGGCCGAGCGGTGAACCCACCGTGACGAAGAGATCGAGGCGCAGTTCCGGATAGGCGTGCAGAGCCTCATACGCGACGACAGTCCCCAAGGAGTGCGCCACCAGCACCTGCGGACGGGTGTCGGACACCGCGCGGGCCACGACGTCACGAACGGCTTGTCGCCGCTGGGGACGCGACAGGTAGGCGTCGGTGTCCTGAAGCACTGCCACGACCAGCCGGCCGAGGCGCTCAGTGAGCTGCCGTTGTGCCCGTGCCGTCAGGCTGGGTGCGGACCGGTGGCGCACCAGCCAGCCCAGTCCCTGGCGCACTGGAGCGAGCCATCCAGCCTGGGCCTCCGGCTCCTGCGGCACTCCGGCCGCGACCAGCCACTGCCATGCCTCGGCCAACTGGTCCGGCGTCAGGTCTTCCAACCCGCCATCACCGGACTGCGGCTCTTGCGGCTGCTCATCGGCCAGCAAGTCAGCGTAGTACGCCATCGCCACTGTCGGCAGGGGAATGTGACCGAGCCCGGCACCTACCAGACCGTACCGCAGCCGCTTGCGCCCCTCAGCGGCCAGCTCCGCGGCAGCCGCCGTGGCCGACAGCCCCCGCTGTCGGTTCCAGATCCCGTGTACCAGCACTACCGCGGCCATGAATCCCCCCGATTTAGCGCCCCATTGCGCGCGCTACCCAGGGTAGTGGTGACCGATGCCCCGGCGCTGTCTTCCTTCCCACAGCGACCGGGCCACGGCCCGCCGTTGATCCGTCTGCCGGTCACCAGAACGGCGACACTGACCAGCTGATCTCAGGAGCAGCAATTCTGCCCGGCCAATGGCTGGCCCCCGGTCGCTGCACCGCCGGCGGTCAGCGGCGAGGACTACGGTTGAAGAGGCGGCCGCCGGTCGGCTACTGAGATTCCGGGCGTGATGTCATGCCACGACGGAGCCTCCGAGGTGGGAACCTCGTCGACCGTCCGGCGACATGACGCCGAGATCATCAGTAACCATTTTCAATGGAAGGCCAGCCCGCTGCGGCCACCGTCGCCTGCGCCGACGAGGACGCCGCCCACCGCTTCCAACAGGCCTGCCACACCGGCTACTTCCGCCCCTACACGTCCACCGACGTGACCGGCTGCGAACTAGGCGGCGCAGTGAAGAACGTCATCGCCCTCGCAATCGGCATCGCCTCCGGCATGGGCCTGGGCCACAACGCGCAGGCCATGCTCATCACCCGCGGACTGGCCGAGACCACCCGCCTGGCAGTGGCCATAGGCGCCCACCCGGCCACCCTCGCCGGACTGGCCGGCCTGGGCGACCTCGTTGCCACCTGCTCCTCCCCGCTCTCCCGCAACCGCACCTTCGGCACCCACCTCGGCAAAGGGCTGAGCATCGTAGACGCGACGGCCGCCACCCGGCAGACCACCGAAGGCGTCAAGTCCGCCGAAGCGATCCTCGCCCTGGCCCGCGCCCACGACGTCGAAATGCCGATCACGGAAGTGATCTCTGCCCTGCTGCACGCCAAGGTCACACTCGACGAGGCTGCGGCAACCCTGATGCAGCGGCCCCCCAAGCCCGAGCGCTGACCCCGGGCGCCCCGCCCGCGCGGGGTCCCTTTCTCACACCTGCTCGTTGCCGACGTTCGTCAGCTGGAACTGGGGACCATCCCCGCGGCGCGGGGAGCAATCGCTGCTCGACTCGGCAGGCGCCATCTCGACGGGACCATCCCCGCGGGCGCGGGGAGCAGGACTACTACCCGCCGGTCGACTCCGACCCGCTGGGACGATCCCCACGGGCGCGGGGAGCAGGGACGACCCCCGGGACGCCCAGTTCCACGGCCTGGGACCATCCCCGCGGGCGCGGGGAGCAGACTGATTGACCTGGTCTTTTACCCGGGGGATCACGGATCCTGGAGCACTTTCTCCGAAGCGGACAATTCACCCACATGTCACAAACATGCTTTTACGTTCTTCCGAAGCGTCGGCGTTTAGCAGCCTTGCTCCATCCAGCAGGAGCCGTTCGCTGTTGGCTTGCCTCTTGCGACGGACGTTTCGTGGCCGGCCTGTGGATGAGCGTGGCGCCGTCATAGTCGATGGGGTGCCATGCGTGGTCGTGGGTGCGGAACGTGAAACCCTGTTCATTGTTCGTGGTGTGGGCGAGCAGGGCGCGTCCTTGGCCTGCGTATTGCTGGACCTCGTGCCAGAGCGCGTCGCGGATGCGGGCAGAGGGGTTGCCTACGAAGACACCTGCGGAGATTTCCAGCAGCCAGCGGGTGAGGAAGCCGCGGAGTCCTGCTGGGCAATTGGTGAGGACGATGACGGTCACCAGGCCACCTGTTCGTAGTCGCCAGCGCCGTCGTAGTTGTGGCCTGAGGGAACTTCCCGGCCGCCGTCACTGTGGAGGGTGACTACATTCCGGTCTCCGCCGAGGTCAGCGGAGTTGGTGTCTGCTGGCAGCAGCAGACTCTTGATGTCGTCGACGCATCGCTCCAGTAGGGAGGTTTCGTTGATTCGGTCGCGCAGAGCGCGGCGGGTGCGAGGGCCGACGTCCTCTTCTTCCTGCGCGGCGACGTCGAATGCGAGGGGAATTCCGATCTCGGTTTTGTAGAGGTCGGCGATGTCGAGGACGAAGGACAGTTCGTGTCCGGAATGGACGAAGCCGAGAGCCGGGCTGATGCCCAGTGAGGTGACGACGGCGTGGGCGATGCCGTACATGCACTGGGCTGCGGCGGTGATGCCCTGGTTGACAGGATCTGCGGCGGTGAAGTTGCCGGGAATGTACTGACGGCCGTGCCAGGTGATGCCGGTGCGGGCGGCCTGGGCGCGGTAGCAGTCTTTGACGCGGCGTCCTTCCCGGCCCAGGAGTTCGTGGCGGGTCAGGCCGGCGGGGTCTTCGTCGGGGAAGCGCAGTCGGTACATCGCGCGGGCTACGGCGAGTCGGCTGCGGGTGTTGGCCCATTGCCGGGCCTGGGCTTCCATGAGGGCTGAGGAGCGGGTGAGGGCGCGGCCGGCGGCGTAGTAGCGCACGCCGCGTTCTCCGACCCAGCAGACGGCTGCGCCGGTTTCTCCCAACACGCTCATCGCTTGGTGGGTGATGCGGGTGCCGGGGCCCAGGAGGAGGGTCCCGATGGTGGCCGAGGGGATGTGAGTGGTGCCTTCGGCGTCTTGTGCGGTGATGGCGTTGGCGTCGCGGTGGACGGTGCACCGCTCCAGGTAGATGAAGGAGGTGCGCTCTGCGGTTCGGGTGAGTTGTCGCGGGGTGAGTGCGGCGTGGTGGGAGATCGTGGTCATGGCGTCTGCTGTGAGGGTGTGGTGGGGGGTGCGGGTGCCAGGGTGATCAGGCCGCAGCCGTAGGCTTTGGCTCGGCCGATGCCCTGGGTGAGGGTGCGGCGCAGGGTTTCGGGGTCGGTGACTTCGAGCTGGCCGTCGAAGGTGACGGCGACGAGGGTGACGGGTTTGCTTTTGTTGGCGGTGTCTGTGGACCTCTTGTCGAAGGTGCGGTTGGTGTGGTCGCGGACGGTCAACTCGTAGCGGTCGCCGTGGTGTTCTTGTTTGCCTTGGTTTGTGGTGCCGCTGGGCAGGAGGCGTTTGTCGTCGGGCTTCTCCAGGATGCGGAAGCCGTTGCGTTCCTGGCGCTCGAGCAGCCATGCCATTTGGTGGATGGGGGTGAGGTGGGCGGTGATTTTGCGGGGCTCGTTGGGGGTGCGGCGGATGGTGTGGACCGGGTTGGCGGTCAGTCGGAAGGTCCAGCGGTCGCCGGTGGAGAGCTTGTCGAGGAAGGGGGCGTAGGGTCGGGTCTGCCAGCCGGGCGTCTGCGGTTCGGCTGCTGCCGGCCAGCCGGCTTGCTCGACCAGGTGGGTGAGGTCTGGGCGGTCGGGGCTGACGATGTACAGCAGCACCTCGGCGCGGGCCTGGTGGTCCAGGCGCCATAGCACTCGCGGCGAGTTGGGTGTGGGGATGTCGGTGGGCAGCAGGCCGGGGAATGAGGACATGACGGCCGCGTGCATGGTCTGAGGCGAGGACAGCAGTCGCCTGGCGCCGGGGCGTGCGGTGTTCACGCGGAAGCGGGAGAGGAACATCAGCTGCTCTCATCCTCCAGAGCATCGAACGGGTCGTGTCGTGGGGCGCCGGCCATAGCTGCGGGCAGGGGCACGGTGCTGGTCACGATGGTGCGCAGGGCGTGGCGGCGGTGTGCGGCGGCGAAGCTGATGGGTTGGTCGCGCAGGGTGTCGGCGGTGCCGTGTTCGTTGGCGGTTGCTTCTCGTAGCACGGTCAGCGTTTGGTGCTTTTGGTGGCGGGGTTGTCTGCGGTACCAGGCGGACGCCTGCCAGGGCACTGCTCGAAGGACGTCTTCCAGTTGGGTGTTTTCGCTGAGGCCGAGCTCGAGGGGTTGGGCTGGTGGGCAGGATCGGCGGCCGAGGAACGGCGGGTATACCGGTGTCCTGAGTGCGGTGTGCAGGGCGGCGAGCAGTGTGTGTTCACCTTCCACGGCGGCGACGAAGATGGCGTCGGCGAGGTAGAAGCGTTCGGTCAGCGGCATGGATTTACCGGTGACAGCGTGGTGGGCGGTGTGGAAGTCCCGGATGCGGGTGCCCGGTTGGTCGATGCGAACGCCGAACCGCAGGTCAGCCAGCGAGGACAGTCTCGCGTCGTCGTCGCGTTGTATTCCGGCTGCGGCAGCAAGGAGGCCGATGACGCCGCTCTTGGTGGGTGCAGACTCGGTGGTGCGGCGGGTGAAACGGGATGAGGCCCCCCAGGACTGCAGGGGGCCTGCCAGCCGCAGGACGAGCACGCTGCTCATGCGGGCTGCTCCAGCCGTTCGGCGATGGCGCTGCCGACGGCTGCCACCAGGCTGTTCAGGGTGTCGGCTTCGGTGCCGAGGCCGGCCAGCTTGAGGGTGTTGGGGCCGACGCGCAGCACCCATGTGAGCGTGGATTGTTCGTCGCCGTAGGCGCGTTCGATGTCGGGGACGTAGGCGGCGAGGCGGTCGGAGGCTTCCCGGACGTGGCCTCCCTGGTCGCCGCGGACGGGTTCTTCGAAGGCGGCGACGAAGCTGATCGGGCGGGTGGTGCGCAGCTTGACGACGATCGCGTCGGGCAGGGTGTGGTGCCCGAAGGTGTTGATCTTTCCGGTGGGCAGGGAGGCGGCGAAGCCGTGGATGAACGCCTCGACTGCGCGCCGCACGGGGTTGGTGCGCGGCTCGTCGTCACGCAGGCCCTGGCCCAGGTTGGCGGCGAGCTGGTGGACGCCGAGAGCGGCGTAGCGGTAGAGGGTGGCGGAGTTGAAGTCGATGGTGCCGATCATTCCGGCGCCTGTCTCCTCCTCGGTGTTTTTGTCGTCGACGGCCGTGTAGTAGTCGGACTCGATTTCGACCCGGTGCACGCTGATGGCGTGGGCCACCTGGACTGCGGCGTCGACATTGAAGTCGGCGGCGTCGGCGACCATCCGGCCGAAGAGGGCGACATCGACGGAGTGGCGGCTGTCCGCGATCTCCTTGGCCTTATCCTTGTTCGCCTTCACTTTGAAGAAGGCCGTGATGTCACCAGCGCCGTCGATGGCGAGGCGGGCCAGGCCCTCGATCTGGCGGGCGGAGAGGAAGACCAGGTATTTCGCCTCTGGTGCCGGGGTGGCGCCGGACTCCTTGGCGGCGTCGGCCTTCCGCTTGGGCACCTCCGTCTTCAGTCCCGTCGCCTTCACTGTCTCGTCGGCGAGTGTGAGCGCCTCCTCCTCGCGCAGTGATTCATCGAGCGAGGCGATCTGCTCGGCGAGCACTTCCACGATCTTCTTGGTCCGCACGCCGAGCTCGCTCGGCTCCAGGAGGTGTTCGTCAGCGAAGTAGGTGCGGGTCGCCCGTTTCCATGCCTGACTGGAGACCCGGGCCCGCGGCACGCCCCCGTACACGGCCGTTTTCGGCGCGCCGGTGTCGTCACGGTTGAGGTTGCTGGGTGGGACGGTCTGCAGGGCGTGCACGTCCAGGAAAATGCGGGTCACGAGGCGTCCTTGTCGCTGTCTGAGATGTTGAGGGTGTCGTCGGCCGGGCTGTGGCCAAGGGCGGCCGGTTCCTGCCAGGCGTGGAAGGAGCGGCCCCACTCGCGGCGCACGGTGTCGGATCCGCCGGGCCACTGCCAGGTGTAGAGCTGTCCGGCGAGCAGGCCGTAGTCGAGCGGGACGTCCGCGCGGCGCAGCAGGACAACGAGGTCTCGCAGCCGCTGCGACAGTGCGGTCAGGTCGGGTGCGGTGCCGGCGCGGACCAGTCGCTTGCGGACGGGCTCATCGATGCCGTCGGGTGGCATCAGGCGGCGGACGGCTGCGCCCAGTCCTGCTGGCCGGCTGCGGGTGTGGAGGCGGTGCATGCGGGTGCTGCGGGACTGCTGGTGTAGCGCCCAGAGGGTGAGAGCTGCGTGCAGGGCGTTCTCCGCCCGTACGAGTTCCTCCTCGCCGAGTGAGCGCCCGCCCTCCCGGTGTGCGTGCAGCGGCGTGGTGTCGACCAGTGTCCACAGGTCGGGCAGGTCGCCGGCGTCTCGGCCTGCGCCGCGGCGCAGGCGGGCGAGGGCGGCTATGTCCTTGGGGCTGTCGCGCAGGTAGCCCTCCTGCCACTTGTTGATTTGTGCTGCGGCGAGCTCGGCAAGCCGTGAGCGGCCGGTCGGCGGGGCTGTTGCGGTCGTCATGCGAGCACCTTCAGGTCGGTCGTAAAAAGTGCCGGGGTTGGGCTGGCTGGAGGCGCGCCGAGAGGACGTGCCGGATCACTGCGGCGGATCCTGTCGTGGGCTGGTTGTGGACGGTTCTGACAGCGCCTTGGCCAGGCGGCTGCGGAAGAACCGGTCGGCCAGCCCGGTGTTGAGCCACTGCGTGCCGCCTTTGGCCAGGGAGACGGTCCTGCCCTGCCAGGCCGCGTTCCCGGCGTTCTGGATGAGGCGATCACCGAGGCGGCTGATCAGGCCGTGCACCTCGCGCTGCCACAAACGTCGCCGCTCGAACGCCTCCCCGGCGTCTGTGAGGGTTGCGAGCCAGGCACGATAGGGGTCCTCCAGCGCAGCGAAGCCGAGGTCACGCGCTGCCGATCGCCGCTGCTGCCCCTCCGAGCCGGCCGCGCGGGCCAGGTCGGTGGCCAGATCTCCGAGCGCCCACACCGCCTGATCGGCGTCCTCGGCCGCGCCGATCGCCTGCTGGGCACATGTACGGTCCTGACGGTGCAGCAGTACGAGCGGCATGATGAGACGGTCGTCGATGACCTCGTCGATCACGGACTGCTGAGTCCCGTACTTCGCGCCGACGACACGGGCCCTGACCAGGAAGTTCCGCGGCAGTTCCCCCTCGGTGACCAGCCGTGCCATCCACTCCAGGATGCCCGGCCGCAGATACGGGGCGGCCTCCGCGCCCTGGGCGGCCTCCGACCGGTCGGCGACCAGTGCAGCAACACCCCGCCAGGCGGCGCGTGCCGGGTCGTGATCCCTGGGCAGATAGATCAGCGGCTGCCGCAACTTCTTCTCCTGGAACGTACTGCGCCGCCACGCGGTCATCGGCTCCCGGCGGTGCATGTTGCGCGCCGTGAGCGGATCGCCGTAGCCGAGGACGACGCCGGTAACGCCCTCGGCATCATGGTGCAGGCGCAGCCGGCGCGACTGCCACGTATACAGGTCGCGCAGCCCGGTCGGCATACGTTCGCTACCGCCGGGAAGGCACGGTTCGCGCCGCCAGGCGGGATGGTCGTGCGCAGTGAATTCCAGAGCGTCGGTGTCGGCCGCCACCAGGTTCAGCAGCAGCGTTTCGCGCAGGGTGTTGCCTTCCGCGAAAACCCCGCCGAGTCCGCCCGCCCACCCCGTGCCGAGCGGGTACACCTTGCCGCCTTTGACCCGGTCGTCGCCTACCATGCCGGACTTGATGCCGGAGGTGTCGTAGGCGTGGGTGTGGACGACCCAGCGGGCCGCTTCGGCGAAGGTGAGCTTTTCGACGGGGGGCATCCGGGCGGTGAAGAAGGGTTCCCCGTTGGGCACGTCGGCCACGATCCGATTGAGCGAAAACACCTCGTCCTTCGCCGTGCGCAGCCCCGCGGTCTGGAAGAAGGGGGCGCTCGGGTTCAAGAGGTCGAAGCGCTCTCGATGCCGGTCCAGGTATGTGCCGACCGGCGCGAAGCACTCCGGGTCGGCCCACAGTTCACCCCAGGTCTCGATATCAGAGGGACCGTCGAGGGCGTCGTGCGCGACGGCCAGCAGCAGACGCAGCAGGGCGAATTCCTGGGTGGCCACCTCTCCCGCAAGGCGCCGCACTTTTGCGGCCTGTGTGAAGACCTGCCGAAGCGACAGTTCCTCCTGCGTACCGTCACTGTGCAGGACCCCGATCCACGGCCGCGCGGTCAGGTCGAATAACGGGATATGGGCCGTGCGGTCATCGGTCGACTCCGTCACGGATCACCTCCAGGCCGTCGGAAGGGCTGTAGTGGAGCGCATAGCCTGCCAGGAGGGTCTGACAGTCCTCATCGAGCGCGAGAATCAGCTGGTCAGCCAGCCACGGGCTGTCCTTGCCCTGCCAGGCGGGGACGTATAGCTGCTCCAGTTCCGCGATGGCCTTGTCGAGGGTTTCGGCGTAGGAGAACTGAAGCGGCAGCCGGAGCCCGCAACTTGCCGCCGCACGGGCCGCGAACGAGGTGGGCGCCTGATCGCGCGGCAGCTCCAATCCCCGGCGCCGGCGGCCCTGCCTGTCGGCTTCCAGCCACGGGAGCGTGGTGAGGGTGCCGTCGGCATGCCGCTGTACGACGACGACCTCCAGGCTCTCCCGGCTGTCGCGGACCTGGGCCCTACCGGTGCGCGTGTCGTCGGCGTCGCCGACGCCGGCCGCCACCCAGCCGAACAACGGCCGTCCCGCGCGGCCCACTTCGCCCAGGCGGAACACGGCCGCCCGCTCAGCCTGATCGGATCGGTGCCGCTCGAACCGCACCTTTGCCTCCTCCAGTGCCGAGGCCCAGTGCTGCGGCCCGACCGGGGCATCGGCGTAGGCGTCCTGGACGAGAGGGCTGATGTCGGCGGGCAAGCGCACCGGGCGCTGCGGCCCGCCGTCGAGGTGGGGCAGCAGCACCGCAGCCGACCGCAGCAGCGCATGCGCCCCGTACACCGCGACTGACCCCCTCACCGGCGCGGGTATGTCCAACTCCCAGTCGGCGCCGGTGAGCAGGCAGCGTGCCACCCGCAGCCGCGCGGGCCGCTCGCTCTGGCATTCACCGCGCTGATGGCGGTGCAGGCGGCCCATCCTCTGCAACAGCAGGTCCACAGGACACAGATCGCTGACCAGAAGGTCGAAGTCCACGTCCAAGGACTGCTCGGCCACCTGGCTGGCCACCACGATGTGCCGGCCCCCAGGCCGCCGCGTGGTCTTGCCCGGCGGACCGAAGCGCTCCAACAGATCACGGTCCTTGGCCGCCCGGTCAACGTCCACGAAACACGAATGCGCCACCGTGATGGCGTCGTCGCCGAACCTCTCGCGCAGCACGCGGGCCGTCTCCAGCACGCGCTTGACCGTGTTGCGCACGACGAGCACACACCCGCCGTCCGCCAGCTCCGTTTCCAGCCGGTCGGCCAACACACCCAGACCGTCCTGGAGGCGCTCAACCTGGACGTCCGTCCTCCGGGCCGACGCAGCTGGATGGCGCACCATGGGCCGGCCACCTGGCACGACGGCGGTGAGCAACGGATACACCCCGTCCGCCGGAGCACTGTCGGCCTGTATACCGGACACCCCCGCGTACGCCTCGACCAGCTGACGCCGGCGCGGGGCAGGCAACGTCGCAGAGAGCACGATCACAGGAACCCGGTAGGCGCCCAGCCAGGCCAGCACACGGTCCAGGTAGACGCTCATGTAGGTGTCGTAGGCGTGCGCCTCGTCGATCACAACGACCTTGCCCGCCACTGCCAGGTGACGAAGAGCCAGGTGCCTGCTCTTCAGACCGGCGAACAGCAGCTGATCGACGGTGCCTGCCACGAAGGATGCCAGCATCGCCTTTTTACGGCCCCGCAGCCACGTGTGCGCCACCAGCTCGGCGCCTGCAGAACAGGCCGGTTCCCCAAGCCGCCGCGGCGTAGACACCGGGGCATCAACGTCGACTGCCGCCACCCGCCCGCCACGGGCCAGCAACCCGATGAAGTCCTCATTAAGAGCCGCCTTGGAATGAGCAAGATGCACAGAGTGCTGGCGCCTGCCGTCATCCGGAAGCCGCTTCAACCACTCCAGCAAGCGCGGGAACATGGCGTTTCCCGTCGCCATCGTCGGCAGCGCGAAGAACACCCCGCCCGCGCCCGAACGCGTCGCGAAGACTTCAGCCACCGCAAGCGCCGCCTCCGTCTTGCCCTCCCCCATCGGAGCCTCGATGACCATCAACCCGGGCGCATCCATCTCCCGGGCCAGCACCAGCGCCCCCTCCTGAACCGGACGGACCTTCGCCCCCTGCTTGAACCCGAATCGCGACAGGAACAACTCCTGTGCATCGCCGACAGGCTCTGCCGCCCGCCACGCCCCCGGGAGATCCAGCCCACGCCAGGCCGCGGCCAGCCGCTTCTCACTGCCATGAGAGGCGGCATCGGGGAAGTACGGGAAAAGGTCGGGATTGCTGGCGATCCAGTCGGAGACGATGACCAACGCGGTCAGCAACACCTGTACCGGCTGCGGCAGCTTCACCGCCCGCCACGCCGCAAGCCGATCCTCTACGCCAAAACACTCCGCACACGCATCGAGCAGTTCCGTCTGAACCTGACGCCACACCCCACCACTGCGGCCGGGAGTACGCAGCAACTCCTCATGCCCCCACAGGGCCTTGACCTGACCGCTCTCCGGCGGCACCCCATGATGCCCGCCCACCGCCACGGTGAACTGCCCCGTCTGCTTGGCCGCCCACCCCTGCCGCTCCTCCAACCACTCCCCCAGCAACACCTGACCTGCCAGCCCATGCGGCGCAAGCCGACGATCCGGTCCCATTGCCTGACGAGACCGCATCTCCAACCCCTTCTCCCGCATGACATCAGCAAGTTGATCAATCTGACAGGCGAACGCCGGTGTCGCCTTACCGATGTCATGCACCCCCGCAAGCCACACCACAAGCCTGCGCCCGTCCGCCTCACCGCCAGGCAACGCCTCAGCGATCAACCACCGCACGCCAAAAGGCAGCCACTCGTCCCACAGAAGGCCGGCAACAGCGGCACTGTCCTCCATATGCCGCCACAGCGGCAGCCAACCGTCTGCATCACGATCATGCTTTGCCCACACCGACCGCGCTGCAGCCCCAAGCCGCGACAGCAAGCCAGAGAGGGACGCTCCCCCACTCTTCATGCAGAATGCCTACACGCAAACCAGCCCCCAGCAGGCTGAATCAAAGAAACAGACTCGATCTGCAGCAGATCTGGCCATACAACTCCAGGCAGGCACACCCAAGCCGTATGGTGACCCGTTTACTACCACTCACCTAAGAATGAAGTCCCATATGCCCCACTTGCCGGAATTCCCGAAAGTGCATAAAAACCTGCACGCGAGGATATAAACCTGCAGGTCAGACAGTCTGCTCCCCGCACCCGCGGGGATGGTCCCCGGCCCGGCGGCACACCGCCACTGCGGAACCACTGCTCCCCGCACCCGCGGGGATGGTCCCTTCGGCGCCGAGAGCGGCATCAGCGACGACATCTGCTCCCCGCACCCGTGGGGATGGTCCCTGCGCCATGCGCCTGACCGAGCAATACGACCTCTGCTCCCCGCACCCGTGGGATGGTCCCACCGACCCCGCTGCCATAGGCGAATGGCGTGCTCCCCGACCGCGACACGGCAGATGCTGACGTCCGGGTGGGGATCCGCACGGCTCGGGATGAGCGGTCTATAGCGTTTCATAGCCGAGCACTACATGGTGGGGTTGGGGGAAGGCAGCAGGCCGTCGCCCGGCCACAGAGCCTGCCCCGCTTCTGCCGTGGCCAGTTGCCTGCCGACCTCGATCAGAACCTCGATGCGGTCGGCGGGCCCGTACGTCTGGTACCGCCCGGACACCGGGTCGTAAATGCGCACCCGGGTGTGCGGGCCGGAACACACCAGGGCGCGGGCGAGGTCCGGCAGGCGAAGGCTGAGGGCATCGCAGGCACGGTCCTGGATGAGCTGGAGCAGGTCGGCTGTGACCGCCTCCCAGTCGCCGACCTCCGGCCAGCGTATACCGCCGTCCAGTTCATGGGTGAGTGTGGACAGCGGCACGATCTCACACTGGCGTCGGCCGCGGGTGAGGCGTTGATAGATGCGCGCGCCGTCGGGCTGGCGGACACGGGGGTGCAGCAGGGAGGCCGCGGCTACGAGCGTTGTGTTGATCTCCTGGGAGGCGGCCGTGTAGTAGGCCTCGTGCGCGAACAGCAGATACACGGCGCGGGCTTGTTCAGGATTGTCCTGCGGATGGGGCATGAACTGTTCCTCCTTCGGCGAGTGGGGGCTCGTGTGGTCGGTGGAAAGTTGAGCTGGGCGGCGAGGCTTGGGCAGGTGGTGGCCGGGTGGCGGCTGCTGGTCGAGCCGTCCGTCCTGGCCGAAGGATGCGGCGGCTGCTGACGCGGTGATCTGCCCGATGTGGGCGGCGAGGTGCAGCATCAGCCGCTCTCGTGCGATGAGCGCGCTGGAGGCGATGCGCGTGTCGTGGCACTGGAGCAGGTCAGCTGCGTCGAACAGCAGACTGTGGCCGACCTCGACGGCGCGCCGCCCCTCCCACGCATCGCTCACGGTGGCCGCCTGGACGAGGTCGGCGTGCACAGCGGCGAGGCGCTGCAGGTAGCGGCAGGCGGCTTCTGCCTCGACGATCCGGGCGTGAGCGCGAGCGCGGGCATCGAAGTGTGCCGGCAAATCTTCCACGACCAGCGGGACCAAAGCGGCCGCCGGCACCACAATGCTCAGGGGGATGCCGTGCAGGTACGCGAGGGTGGCCGCCACCAGGGTGAGGGCCGTGATGACAGCTGTGGTCGGTCGAACCGTCACTGCGGCGATGCGGTACCGGTGCGTGGGACGCCGGGCTAGCCAGTGCAGGGCCAGGCGCTGCGAGCGAGTCGCGTACGGGGTGAACACGGCCATCCGGGACGGCTGTTGGGGCAGGCTGCCGTCTGCCGGGATGCTCCAGTCGATCCACCCCCATGCGGTGCGTTCACGGATCAGGACGGGCTCGCAGCCGGCCGCACAGGCCGGGCCGCAGCAGACATGCCCGCCGCGCACCGCACGGGAGCGCTTCCTCTCCCACCTGTGCGGCTGCCGGCGGAAGGGGTGCAGCCACTGAGGGATTTGGGCCGCCGATGATGCAGGGATGGTCATACCGTGATTCCTTTCAGCGGGTTGATCGATGTAGTGGCGCAGGTGGTGCAACGGCCGTCGCCGTCGGGGTGGGCGCGGCGGGGGGTGGGGCCGGGGCAGGTTCGGCACAGCGGCCACCCGAGGCAGGCCGGGCAGAGGTCTTCGCCCAGGGCGGTTGTGGGAACGCCGCAGCCGGCGCATTCGACGAGCGCCCGGTAGGTCAGGGCCTCGGTCACCGTGCGTGCGGCAGACGGCGTGGGCGACCGCTGCCCCTGTGGCTCGTCTTCCATCACGTCGCCGCCGCGGTGGTGGTGACGGCCGTCCAGCGTGGCGGGCGGTGGATAGGCCCTGGCAGCCCGCAGGCGGGCGGCGATGATCGCACCGACCGTTGAGTGCACCGGCTGCGGCAATGGCCTGTCGGCGATGATGTGACGCAGTTGCACCGGGCTCCAGCCGGCCTCCAGCATCATCGTGGCCACGCGGCCCTGATCGGTCAGCGCCTTCCCGGTCAGTAGCAGTTCTGGACGGCTCGCTCCGATCTCGAGCAGCAATTGGATTCCTGGATGCATGTCATCCGCCGGGAACGCCGCCGGTATCTCCGGCTGATCCACCCGTTCAGGTGTGCGCGCGGCGCCGCTGCGGTCACGCGGAGGGACGGTGCTGGTGTTCTGCTTGTTCGTCTTCTTTCGGCTGTTGTTCTTAGTGGGGCGGTTGACCGATGTCGGATTGTCCACAGGTAGAAAACCCGACATCGGCTCGGACCTGCTGGTTTGCAGGCTGGGCAGATCGGTGATGAAGTACGCGACCACACCGAGGGTGCCGTCGGGGCGGCGCTCGCGTTCCCGGAGTAGGAAGCCGTGCTTCTCCAGCTCCTTGAGGCCGCTTTTGACGGCCGTCTCGCCGTCACGGCTGCGGCGCGCCAGATCTGTGACGCTCATCCGCCAGCCGGCGCGGTGCGTGCTAATGAGCCCGAAGATTCCCTTCGCCTTGAAGGACAGCCTGGGATCGCGAAACAGGCCGTTGGCGATCTGGGTGAACTGGTCTGCCGCCATCACTCCACGGCGGATCCCCGCCCCAAAACCGGGCGCCGCTTGACCTGCCGGCGCAGAGACGGCCGCCGCGGCAAGGTCGGCGGGGGCGGGGCGATCGGTGATCGAGTACACGATCTCGCCGAGCGTCCCGTCGCTGCACCTCAGTTGTTCGCGGATGAGGTAGCCGCGTTGCTGCAGTTCGCTCAGGCCGGCGCGTACGCCGTCGCGTCCGTCGGGTCCGGCGCGCACGAGGTTGGTGACCGTCACGTGCCAGCCGGCGCGGTGGGTGCTGATGAGCCCGAAGATTCCCTTCGCCTTGAAGGACAGCCTGGGGTCACGGAACAGGCCGTTGGCAATCTGGGTGAACTGGTCTGCCGCCATCGCCCCACGGCGGATTTCCGCTCCAAAGCGGCTCATCGTGCTTCCTCGCGCGCCAGTTCCGCGCGTCCGCCGACGCCCTGGAGCGGACGTGCGGGAGCGAGGTGATCGCGGCCACTGTGTGCGGTGACGTGAGCGAGATCCATTCCGTCAGCTCACCCGGCACCCCCGACCAGGCTGACGGCCACGAGCCCCGACCATCGGTTACGATCCGCCAACGGAGCCTTGAGCTGCCGTGGTCGGGCTCATGGGGCGGATTCCAGCGGTCGTTGCAACAGGGTGAGTGCCGCAACGGTGTCGGTTGCGGCGATGATCAGTGTTGCCAGTCGGTTTCGCCGCCTGGGCCAACCAGGGTGGGATCGATTCCTGAACCGGTGAGGTTCCACGACTCGTAGTCGGGGTCTGGCTCGATGCTGAGCCGCGTGCCGTCGTCGAAGCCGAGGGACAAGGTGCCTTGCCCGGTGACCTCGGTTTCGGTGACGCACTTGGCGAACAGGCCGAGTACCGGTGCCAAGGACGGTCCAGAGGCTGGCGTCAGTTGGGCCTGGTGGCCCGAGGAGTCCGTGAGGGTGAACGATGTCTCGATGACGAGCTCGCCCTCGACACGGATGCGGCCGTCTGGGGCGTGATCGGTGAAGCTGATCCGGACCTGGTGGTCGAAAGCTGTGCGTGTGACACGGGTGCCGACCAGCTCCGCAGGTACTCTCACCGCTCCCCCTGCCGCGGTTCTGCCGTGTGTCGACGGAAGGCCGACTACCGGCTCTGTTGGGCCTTGAGCAGTGTAGACAGGCGCTCGGTCGGTGTTTCCCAGCCGAGCGTCTTGCGGGGCCTGCTGTTCAGTTCGGCGGCGACCGCGGTCAGGTGTTCGCGAGTGTGGACGGACAGGTCGGTGCCCTTGGGAAAGTACTGGCGGAGCAGGCCGTTGGTGTTTTCATTCGAGCCGCGCTGCCACGGGCTGCCGGGGTCACAGAAGTAGACCGGGACGTTGGTGGCCATGCTGAAGCCGCGATGAGCAGCCATCTCAGTGCCCTGATCCCAGGTCAGTGACCGTTTCAGGTCAGGTGGCAGGGTGTTGACGGTGGCGATGAGGGCGTCGCGCACGGCTGCGGAGTTGTAGCCGTCGGGCAGGTGGACCAGCATCAGGTAGCGGGTGCTGCGGTCGACCAGGGTGGCGATCGCGGAGTGCTTCTTGCGGCCGAAGATCAAGTCGCCTTCCCAGTGCCCCGGGACGGCCCGGTCGGCTGCCTCCAGCGGCCGTTGGCTGATCATGACTTTGTCCTTGACTGCCCGGAAGCGCCGTCGATCGGCCAGGCGGCGCGGGAGCCGTCTGACACGTCCCGTGCGCAGAGTTTGAGTCACTTCGCGGCGGAGTTCTGTGCGGCCTTGGGCGTAAAGCGCCTGATAGATGGTCTCGTGGCTCACGTGCATGTCCGGCCGATGAGTGAAGCGTCTGCGCAGAGCGTGGCAGATCTGCTCTGGGCTCCAGCGCAGGCTCAGGTGCGACTGGATGAACTCGTGCAGTTCCGGGTTCTGGCTGATCTTCCGGATCTTGGGGCGAGGCCGGCGGGCGTCAGCGCGGCGCTGGGCGGTGTAGGGCCGGTAGTGCCAGCGGCCGTCGGCCAGGACGGTGCCGTTGCGGCGGACTTCGCGGCTGATCGTCGATGGGCTTCGGCCCAGCTCGGCGGCGATCGTCCGGATGGTGGCCTTCTCCAGTAGCCGGTCGGCTATGTGGACGCGGTCGGCCTCACGGAGGTAGCGCGAGGGATCACTCGGTACATCGACGGGTGCCGCATTGAGCGGTGGTGCTGCCTTGAACCGACCCGAAGCCCCTCGTCCGTTGCGCCACCGCTCGCCAGTGCGGGTGCTGATACCGACGGCCCTGGCGGCCTCGGCAAAGCTCATTCCTTGATCCACAAGCAGGAAGTATGTCTCCCGTTCCTGGAGCAACGGCCTGTTGCCCTGGGGCCTTCGCTTCTCACGAAATTCGACGTCCATCGCCACCTCTGAGCCGAGGTGTTGCAACGATCGCTAGAACCCAGATGGTCGGGCCGACCACGGCGGTCGCTCAGTGATTGCGCAGCTGCGGACGGGGTGCAAACGCCAGTTACGCAGCCGGTCTAGGGATCCTGCGCAGTCGAGTTGTTCTGGGGCGGCTGCGCAGTACGTCCGGACTTCCTGATCTCCTTTTTACACAGGTCTGTCGCCAGCATTGCGCAGCTTCTGTCGCGGCCCGGCCTTCCGTCTGCGCGGTGTCCGCGCCCTGTGACCTGGCAGCAACGTGATCGCACGGCGGTCGCCGGTCCGGGCAACGCGCGTCGGACGCGATGGCCCGCCGCCGGCTCGCAACCCATGGTCGGGCAAACCATAACCCCGACCATGGACTTCGTCTCCTCATCGTGACCATGGTCGGGGGTTCGTGGTCGGTGGTCAGGTCGGGGTCGCCGGGTCTTCTCAAGGTCGGCAACGTCCGTTCCTGACCTGGGAGTTTGACCATGTCCCCTGGCAAGCAGGCCTCACAGAGCGAGGCCGCTGCTCCGATGGCGGCCGGCGCCCGGCTGGAGGCGATGCGCCGCCGCATACGCCTCACATGCGTAGCAGCCTGGGCCGTCGTCGCGGCCGGCCCCATCGCGCTGTGCGTCGCCGTCGCCTCCACTCCGACCACGGTCGCGGCAGCCCCCGCGACCAAGCCCACCGCCGTGCGCGCCACGACATCCGCCACCGACCCGGGCGGCTATGCGCAGGTGTTCATCGGGGCGTGGCTGCGCAGCAGCGCGAACGACGCGACGAGCGCGCAGGCGCGGCTTGCGCAGTCGATGGCGCCGGACGTCGAACTGCCTGCCCCGGCCGCTGGTGCGCAATCGGCACCCCAGTCGGTGACCGCGGTGCGCAGTGCGCAGCGCAGTGCCGGTGCGTGGTCGGTGACCGTGGCTGCGCAATACGCAGGCGGATCGGTGCGGTACTACGCCGTGCCGCTGGCCTCCGACAGCACGGGCTCCTCGATCACGGTGACCGGTGCGCCCGGCGTGGTGGCCGGCCCGGCCCGGGCCGGGGTGGCGAAGTCGTCGTATGCCGTGACCGTCCCGGAGGGTGATCTGCCGTCCGCAGTCGGGCAATTCCTCGCCGCCTACCTGACGGGTGCCGGAGAGGTCGACCGCTACCTCGCGCCTGGCGTGAACCTCACCGCCGTCTCCCCCGCCCCGTACACGAGGGTCGCCGTCCAGGAGGTGTCCGCCGTCGAGGAGACCGCGGCCGCCGAGCAAGTGCCGGCGGACGGCACGACGGTGCGGGTCCTCGCTTCGGTGGAAGCCCGTGACGTGACCGGCCGGTGGCCGCTGGCATACGAGCTCACACTCAAGGCCCGCTCGGACCGGTGGGAAGTCGCCGCGCTTCAGTCCGGCACGGCCCAGGACGGGGGTGCCCGATGAACACCGCGCACAGCCTGATGTTCGCCGGACAGCTAAATGATCTTGGTAACTCGTGGATCAACATGTTCAAGGAGTGGGCAACCAAGGCCCTCCAGGCCGGTCTGATCTGCCTAGTCGTCGTCATCATGATCCAGAAGTTCTCTCTGAAGGCGGGGATTGGCGCCCTGCTCCTGATGGTGATCGCGCTAGGTCTGTACAACTCGCGCAACGACCTCGCGAACATGTTCACCGACGAGGTGAAGAACCCATCCAAGGGCGCGCCCGCCGCCCCCGGGATCGTCCGGTCCGAACTCCCGGCCTCGCGTGACCACTCGCCGGGCGTGGGAGGCTGGCTGTGAGCGCGACAGGCGCGGCACGGGTGAGCCGCTTCTACACCGCCGCCCGCCGCCACCCGTGGGTGCTGGGCAAGGTCGCCGACTGGCGCATTCCGCTCGGCCCGTACACGCCCGCGCAGATCGCGGTCGCCGTCGGCGGCGGTTTCCTGCTGGTCAAGACGATCAGCCGGTGGTCGTGGATGGGGCCGGTCCCCATCATCGGGTGGGGTTTGGTCATCTGGGTGGTGCGCCGGCCGAGGGTCCGGGGCCGTGCCCCGATGCAGGCCGCGTTGGGCTGGGTGCTGCTCGGCTGGCAGCCCCGCGGTGGGCGGATCGGTGGGCGGGCCGCCCGCGACCGGACCGCGCACCCGCTGCTCGGCGGCTTCACCATCGAGGACACGCCCGCGCCCGGCCCTACTGTGCAGGCCGCACCCTCCCATGCTGTGCGGCGGTGTCCGGTCCGGGCGCCGCACCCGAGCCCGGCCGCAGACCGCTCGTCCACACCCCGCCGCACACAGCCAGTTGTTCCCGCACCAACGGCGGGGCCGGTGTCGGGTGTGCAGCAGTTACTCGCCCTCACCGGGCAGGGCGGGGGTGCGCGGTGAGGGTTCCGATCCGTCACATCGCCGGGCACCTGGTGTGGTCGACGCAGGGCAGCGTCTGGGCGCTCTACCGCCTGCACCCGGGCCCCGACGCGCACGGCCGTCGCGAGGAAGCCGTCCAGGGCACCTACGTGCCCGCCTCCGTCCGCGACGAACAACTGTTAAAGATCACCCACTTGGTGCGCTCGCTGTCCGGAGCTCCTCGCCTGTACGGCATGTGTGCCCAGGTCGACCCGGGTGAGATCGCCCTCAGAATGATCGAGGGCATCGAACCGGCTGAACAGGCACCCGGTGCGCGCCGGCACCCGTGGGTCGAGAACGTCGAGGCCGCCTTCGACCTGCTGGACGACCAGGAGATGCATCGCCGCACCCTGTGGTTGGCCATACCCCTGCAGACCGAAGCAAGCAGCCTGCAGGTGTCGGAGACCCTCGGCGCGGCGTGGGCCGAACTCGCCCCGGTGCTAGGCATGCGGCCGGCGCCGGTAACCCGCCGCGAGGTGAGCGCGTATCGCGAGCAGGCCTCCCGGGTTGAGGCCACACTCGCCGGCGGCATCGCCTTCCGCCCGGCCCGCCCGGCGGAGATCGTGTGGATGATCCAGCACGCCCTGCACCGCGGCCTTGCTGAGCCGCTGCTGGCGGAGGCCGAGACCAGTGAGATGTATGGCGGGCAGCTCCGCGGCGGGGTGCTGCGCTCCCCCAGCTACGCCGATCTGGGCCAAGTGCGCCTGCAGGAAGGCGGCATCGACCCCGAACTCGACGACGTGGACGAGCTCAAGAGCGCGGGCCAGATCACGCGGTCGGGCCGCAATGCCTGGTGGCGAGTGAATACCGGGTCACCGCTCGGGCGGCGCTGGCTGCAGGTCGAAACGGACGCCGGGGCCGGCTATCAGGCGCAATTGGCGCTGGCCGAGTGCCCGCCTGCAGTCAGCCAGGACGCCGCCGACCTGTTCGCCCAGCTGGAGACGCTGGACTTTCCCGTCGACTACACCGTCGACCTGATGCTCGTGCCCGCGGAGAAGGCCCGAGCCCAGGTGCGGCGCAAGAAGAACGAACTCATCGACCAGGCCGACCAGTACGACGCCCGCCCCACCGGCATGCCCGCGTCGTTGGCCGAGGCCGCCCGCGACCTTGGCGAGCTGGATGCCCGTCTCTCCCGCACCAGCGTGGAGGTCGAGGTGCAGTCCGTCACGGTGCTGACGGTGTGGGGTCCGACCGCCGCCGTATGCGACGCCCGGGCCCGCGCCCTCGCGTCGCTGCTCGGCGGCGCCGACTACCGGGTGGTGCGTCCGGCCGGCCTGCAGGAGGCCCTGTTCACTCTGGGGCTGCCCGGCACCGTGCGGCCCGGTGTGGTGCGGGAGTTCACCCAGCATCAGATCTCCGAAGACTGGGCACTGGGTGGGGCCTTCACCGCTGCGGAGGTCGGCGACCCCAACGGCATGTTCCTCGGCATCGACCTGGACTGCGGCACCACCCGCCCCGTCATGATCAACGTGGCGGATGCGCCCAAGGTCGACGCCTCCGCCTCGATGGGCCTCGTCGGGGATCTTGGCGCGGGCAAGAGCGTGCTGCAGAAGTTGATCGCCGAGGCGGTGTGGGCGCGCGGCGGTTGCGCGATCTGCATCGACCGCACCCCCGTGCGCGAGTGGGCGACCTTTGCCCGCACCGCTGCCAAGGGCCGCGTCCAGATCATCGACGCTGCGCAGGCCGAGGTGTCCATCGACCCGCTGCGGATGTTCGCCGGGCACGAGGGACGGCATTACGCCCTGTCCTACCTCACCCTGCAGCTCGGCATCGGTCCGATGAGCACCAGCGGCGAGGTCCTGCACCACGCCGTCGAGCAGGCCGCCGCCGGTCCGGAGCCGTCGATGCACCGTGTCCATGAGGTCCTCGAGGAGATGGCCGCGAGCGAGGTGGGCAAACGACAGGACGCGGCGGCCACCCTCGCCGGCCTCATCCGCGTCGTCGCCAGCAATTCCCTGGCCCGGATGGTCTTCGATCCGGCGCTGCCTCCGGTGCGGCTTGACGCCTCCAGCGCCTCCGACATGATCGTGATCACCACCACGGGGCTGAAGCTGCCCCCGAAGGCCGCGTTCGCCAACCCCGAGGTCCTGCACCAACAGCCGTTGGAGGCGCTGATCGGCCGGGCGGTGCTCTACTTGATCGCCGCGATCGCCCGGCAGACCGCGTTCGAGGATCCCGGGCGGTTCACCGCGGTGGTCCTGGACGAGCTGTATTGGCTCACCTCGTCCGCCGAGGGCACCGCCCTGGTCCACGAGATCCTCCACGACGGCCGCAAGCACGGCGCCGGCCTGATCGCCGGATCCCACGATGCCGAGGAACTCGGTCCCGACCGAGGCCTGATGGCCTACCGCGCACTCGCCCGCACCGCCGACCGCGAACGTGCCCGCCGTGGCCTGGAGTTCGTCGGGCTCGATCCGCACGACGGCGAGCTGCTGCGGCTGGTGACCACCGGTCTGTCCCCTGTCGGCATGAAGGGCCGGGAGGGCGAGTTCCTGCTGACCTGCCCGCGGCAGAACACCGGCCGTATCAAGGTCTCCATCCCCCGCATCGAGCGCATCACCACCTCCATCACCACCACGCCGGGGCGCCGCATGAGCGTCGTCCCGCCGTCCGTGCCTGGTACCGGCGAGGTAGTGGATGCCTGTCCGAGGGAGCACGTCTGATGACCATGTCTTTCTGGGGCCGCTCCCGGTGCGCCGCCGTGGCTGCGAGCATCCTGACCGTGATCGCCGTCGTCGCTGGCGCGGTGATTCTCACCCTCGGGGTGGGCCTGCCGGATGCGTGGTGGCCGCACATCGGACGGGCCTTCGCCGCCGACGCCGCGCACCGGGATCCGTGCGCCTTGATCGTCGGCCCGGCCAAGGTGTACTGCGGGCGCGGCGCCACGACCACCGCCGCCGGCCAGCAGGACATGGCCGGTGCCGTGGCCAGGTTGGTACCCGCCGGTGCGGGTGTGGCTGCCCTGGTGGTGTGGCGGCTGCGGTACGCCGCTGGGCAGAGGCGGCGCTGACGTGTTGCGTCCAGACCGCGCGGCCCTGCGTTCGGCCGGCTTCGTCGTTCTGCTCACTGGCGTGTTCGTCATGGTGAACAGCCAGGTCGTGTATGCGGCCGGCAGCACCAGTGATACCGGAGATCTGCTTGCCCCGCTGAACATCTACTCGTCCGAGGGTGTGCCGATCAACGGGTATGAGCTGAGCGCCGAGGGCGGTTCCATCGTCGCCTTCAAGACGCAGGCCCTGGCCTTCGCCCTGTCCGGGCTGTTCACCCTGATCCGGCTCCTGGTGGGCCTGGCTGGGTGGGCGATCGAGGTCGCTTTCCGCTTCCCGCTGCTGAAGCTCCTCACCCGGCCGGCACAGAAGGCCGCCGACGCCTACGACACCGTGGTCGTCGACACATTGGGGTTGAAAGCACTGCTGCTGGCCTGGGCGTTCGTCTTCGCCGGATTCATGATCGTGCGTGGCCGGGTGGGCCGCGGTCTGGGCGAAATCTTCCTCACCCTGCTCATCGGGGCGATCGCCGCATCAGCTCTCATCCGCCCCGACACCCTGCTGGCCCAGGACGGGCCGCTGGGGCAGTCCCAGCAGGTGGCCGCCGAGGTCGCCCAGCGATCCGTCAACTCCTACGACTGGGGCGGCAAACTCACCAGCGATGACCCGTGCGCGGGCATGGCCGGCAATGCCGAACTCCGGTGCGAGGAGAGTGAAGGCGACGGGCCGGTCTCCGCAGCAGAGGTGGCCCGCCCCATCCAGGACTCGATCACCAACGCTCTGATCGTCAAGCCGTACATGCTCCTTCAGTACGGACGCATCCTCGATCCGGCCAAGCCTGCCGACCGCAAGGCCTACGCCGTCCATTTGAAGTGGGTCACCGGCGGGTACCTGCCCAGCTCGACGCCGTCGGACAAGGCGAAGGACGCCTGCAGCCTGGTCCACGGGCCGGGCAAGAAGTACTGCGAGCGGGGCGTCGACGGCAAGCCGCCCAGCAGCGACGAGCTTCCGACGTTCACGCCCGGAGGCGAGCTCCTCGACGCCTCCCAGGCGATCGTCACCGACGAGGACCAGGCGTTCGCCGCGTTCCTCGCCGATATGAAGAAGTCCGGCCCGGTCGGAAAGTCGTGCGCCGCCTATGCCGCAAAGCCCACCTGGTGGCGCGTCGGGGGCGGCGCCTTGCTGCTGATCGCCGCGCTGTTCATCTGCGGCATGCTCCTGTCCAGCGCGATCGTGCTGCTGGGCACCCAGGGCATCTGTGCGGCGGCCGCGGCCGCGGGCGGTGTCACCTTCGTCGCGGGCATGCTGCCCGGGCCTGCGCGCCAGAGCGTGTGGAAATGGCTGTCGATCTGGGGCATCTCGGTCCTGACCGTGGTGGGGATCTGTGCCTTCGTGCCGTTCTTCGGCATCGCCATCGACGCCACCGTCACTGACGGGCCCGACCTGATGGTCGAACGGATCCTGCTGATCGATGTCCTCGCCATCGCAGGCGCGGCCGGCCACCGTCGCCTGCTGACCTCGGTCACGTCTTTCGGCCGGCGCATGGCCATGCGGATGCGCTACGCCAAAGTCGGCGGCACCCACATGCCCGGCGACACCTCCGAGCTCGGTGCCGCGCTCGCCATGAACTCCCCGACCGCGTTGGGTGGTTATGGCGGGGGCTTGCGTGCGTTCACCGGCGGCGGTGGTGGCCGGTTCGGGCTGCTCGGCACCCGGCAGCGCCTGATGGGCGCACTGACGTCGCTGTTTGACGGGGCGGGCATGCCGGTGGACACCGGCCGGATGCTCGCCGACGCCACGGCCGAAGCAGGACGCGGTCTCGCTCCGCTGACGGCGGCGGCTGCTGTGGGCGGGGCCGGGGCGCGGCTGGGTGTGAAGGGCTCCCACTGGCTGTTGATCGGCCGGCGTCCGGATCGGGAGCAGCTGGCCAAGTGGCGCAAGCCCACGGCGGACGGTGATCCGGATGCGGGTGGCCCGTCCGACGGCCCGGGCGGCGGCGGTGGGGGGCCGCGCCGTCCTGGTGGTCCGTCCGATCGCTACCGTGACGAGGACGGTCAGATCGTCGACCGTCACTCGGGTCAGGTACTGCACGACCAGAACTCTGACCGCACGCTGTTGTCGACGCGCGCCCACAACCGTCTGGTGCGCTTGCGCGGCTACCGCATCCTGAACCGCGGCGGCCGCCTCGCCTATGGAGCGACGGTCGGCCTGCCGGCCAATGTCGGCCGGGTCCGCGCCGGCGGATCGCGGTTCTCCCAGGACGCCCGCCAGCAGGTACGGGTGTGGGGCAACACCCTCAGCGAGGATGGCCGGGCCTGGGCAGCCACCACCCGCCGCATCTCCCCCGCCCGGCAGAACCACACCGGCAGCACAGACGGCGCCAGCCCGGCACGGCCCGGCCGGCTGCCGGCCACTCCTGCCACCCCGCCAGCGGAGCCTCCTGGAACCACCCCACCGCCGGTTGCTGCCCACCCAGCGGCTCCCCCGGTCGCACCATCGCCCGCGCGTTCCATCAGGGCCCGTGATCTCCCCGTCCGGCCCCGTCCGCGTCCCCCCGCTCCCCGGCCCAGCCAGCCACCCTCCAGGAACGACGGCCGCGCCGCCTCCACCGGGGAGCGGGTGTATCTGCCCCGCATGGAACCCACAGACCGCACCGGCACACCCTCAGGTGCCGGGCCGGACCGGCCGTCGCCTCCCGGCGCAGCGCGCGCCCGCAGCACTCCGCGCGATGAGGCGCACGCCCAGATGCGGGACCGGTTGAGGCGCAACGCGTCCGAGGCGGAACGCCAACGCCAAGCCGAGCGGCTGCGCCAGATGCGGGAGCAGTGGCGAAACGAGCACGGTGAGGAGGAGTGAGGGCGTCGCGGCGCCGCCTGGGGCGGTGGGGATGCGTGGGCGTGCTGCTGCTGTTGTCGGCGGTGTGCTGCGCCGCGCCGGTGTCGAACGCGATCAGTGCCTACGTGGCGCTGCAGGCGAATGCGGGTGACGACGGCGGGATCGCCGACGGCAGCGCGGCGGACATCCCGGTGCGCATGCTCAGCGCCTACAAGAAGGCCGTCCAGCTGGTCGGCCGGCAGGTGCCCAGGTGTAGGGGCATGCGCTGGCCGATCCTCGCCGGAATCGCCAAGGTCGAGTCGAACCACGCCATCGGCCGCACCATCGCCACAGGCGGCGACATCCGCCCGAAGATCTACGGGGTGCTCCTGAGCGGCAGCGGAGCCGGCGGGAACACCACCGCCTTCCCCGACACCGACCACGGCGAGTGGGACGGTACCGCCAGCGGGGAGCGCGCGGTCGGCCCGTTCCAGTTTCTGCCGTCTACCTGGGAGGGCGTCGGGAAGGACGCGAACGGGGACAAGACCGCCGATCCGCACAACGCCGACGACGCCGCGCTCGGCGCCGCGGTCTATCTCTGCGGCGGCGGCCGTGACCTGAACAAGCGGGCGCAGCTGAAGGCCGCGATCTGGCAGTACAACCACTCCCGTGCCTACGTGGCGAACGTGCTGGGGTGGATCGACCAGTACACGGCGGCCGCCAAGGACCCGGACCTCACAAACGTGTCCGGGAAGCTCCACACCGTGATCGAGGCGGCGCTCTCCCAGCGCGGTGTGCCCTACTCGTGGGGCGGCGGCAACGCCGCCGGAACCTCGTTCGGGGTGTGCTGCTCCCCCAGCGGCAAGAGCGGCGCGAGCATCAAGGGCTTCGACTGCTCGGGGCTGACCACGTTCGCCTACGCCACCGCCGGCATCCGCCTGCCGCGTACCGCGGCCGCGCAGGCCGGCGTCGGCAGGCGCATCCCAGCCGCTTTGGGGACCGGCGCGCTCAAGGCTGGCGACCTCGTCTTCTACGCCGACGCTCCCGGATATGACGCCACGATCTATCACGTCGGGATTTATCTCGGCCGCGGGCAGATGGTCAACGCGCCCCGGCCTGGTGCTGTGGTCCGCCTGGATGCGGTCAACGCGATGCCGGGCTATGCGGGAGGGGCCCGCCTGCTGTGACCGCCTCCCCGGCGCGCTCGCCCCACCTGTTGCTGATCGCCACCGTGGTCCTGGTCGTGGCCGGGGTGATGCTGCTGAGGGTGTCGCATGCGCCAAGCGCACCCGCTGCCTCGCCTCCACCGCCCGAGAGCGCCCCCACGGCGCACCCTGCTGCGACCGCTTCAGACGGCGGCATTGCACAGCCCGCGGCGCCCGGGCCAGCTCCGGCCTTCAGCGCGTCGATGCAGCCAGCCGGCGTGTCCGCGCTGCCGCCGCACGGCGAGGGCATGGCCGGCGATGGCGCCATCCAGCAGTCGCTCGATGACGCCTGGCCCGCCGACCTTGCCATCAGCGACGAACACGAGCTTCTCGCGGCCGGCCGGGACCTGCTGCGGGCGGACGCCACCGGGATCGGCCGCGCCAACTGGCCGGCGTTCTTCGGCGACCCGGGCCGGGCGATCGCGCCGGCGTTCGCTACCGCCCGCTTCCGTATCCAGGCTGTCGTTGCCCGCCGGGACGGCCGCCCGGACCGGGCGGTGGTGCACCTGGTGTGGGCGGGCGTGGATCGCGGCGGCAGCTACACCGACCGGCGCATCACCGACTGGTACTTCACCCGTGCACCATCGAAAGGGGCATCCACGTGGACGCCTCAGCCCCGTACCTGACCGACCGGGCCGATCATGTGGCGGCCGGTCCGATCCTGGGTTGGCTGGCCGGCCTGGTCGATGCCGCCGGCTGGCTGATCGCCTACTGGTGGGTGCCTGTGGCGGCCGGCGCCGCGGGCTGGGCCGTGGGCGAGATGGTGGTGCGCCGTCTGGCGCGGAAGGCCTCGGCCGAGCGGATGGCGTTGGAACTTGTGCCGTCGCGGCATTTCAATCCGGGCCTGGAGGAGATCTTCCGCCGCGGGGTCCAGCTTGCCCGCGCCTCGACGAGCATGCCGTGGTGGGCGCCCCGGCGGTCGAAGACGGTGCAGATCCGGCTGCGCGCCGACGGCTCGAGCCCGTTGCGCTACCGGATCGAAGGTCCCGCCGGGGGTGAACGCCTGCTGTCCATCACGCCGTTCGGGCCGGCCGTCACCGTGCAGCGGGCCCGTCCCCTCCTCGACACACCGCGGGAGCACGCGGTGCGGGCGGAGTTCATCCTTCGCGGCAAGCCCACGGCCCCGCTGCGGGAGGTGCCGCTGGAACCGGACCCGCTGCAGCCTTTGATCGACGCAGTCTCCGATCTGCGGGCAGAGCTGGGGGACCTGGCCGAGGTCCGGCTCGACATCCAGCGGGCCCCCAAATGGGCGCTGCGGGCCCGTCGTTTGCAGCTGATGGCGGACGCCCGGCGCAGGGAACGGCGCGAGACCCAGCGGGCGGCCCGGTGGGTGCGGCAGGACGCCACCGGCATGGAGGACTCCATCGCCTGGCAGCTGCAGCAGCTGGTCAGTGGCAAGCAGAGCGCCGGTGGCCGCCGCCTGGTCATGCCGCCCGTCCCCCGCCGGGTGGAGGCTGCGGAGGCTTTGGGCAAGCTCGCCGATGACGACCACCTCGTGCGGGTGCAGCTGCTGGTGATGTGCGCCTCGAACGTGGAAGGCCGCTCCGAGGCCCGGCTCGCCCAGCTGCAGGCTGCGTTCGACGTGTTCGGCGGCGGCTCGCGGTGGGCGATGCGCGGATGGCGGATCGGCCCGTGGCGGCTGGGGGCGGATCGCTGGCCCAGCCGGCGCAGCTTCGAGCGCCGCTGGCGGCTTGGTCAATGCCGGCCGCCCCGCCCCAACTGGGTGCGCCTGGAGGAGTTGACCGGCCTGCTCAAGCCGCCCACGGTGCACTGCCGGCTGCCGCTGCTCGCCGACGACCTGCCGACCTTCGAGTTCGACAACCCCAAACTGCTGCTGCAGGGCATTTATCGCAGCCCCGACGGCCGCCGGCGCCTGGTCGCCAGCTACGCCGAGGAGACCCTGTTCGAGGTCGGCGTGGGCAAGGCGGGCGGTGGCAAGACCGAACGCGCCCTGGCGCAGGCGATCGGCTGGGCTCACTCCGGCGGCGGGCTGATGTTCCTCGACCCGCACCGCGATTCCTGGCCCCGCGCTCTGCCTTTTTTGGCTCACGACGCGCTGATGGAGCGGATCGCGCTCGTGGACCTCAACGCCCACGGTCCCGCCGCGCAGGTGGGTTCATGGAACCCGCTGGGCATGCACCAGGGCCAGGTGGCGCACGAGGTCGTCGAGGCCACCGCGGACGCCTACGTCTCCGCGCTCGGCTGGGACGATGCCAGCACCCCCCGCGCTCTGACCATTCTCACCGCCTCGCTGGCGGTGCTGGTGGCTGTCAACGAAGCCGCCTGCCAGGCCGGGCGGCCCGAGGACCAGGCCACGATCTTCCACATGCGGTCGCTGCTCACCGATCCGGTCTTCCGCGCTGCAGCGCTCGCCGGTGTTCAGGGGCGCCTGGACGAGGAGACCCGCTCCTGGTGGCAGAGGGTGTTCCCCACCCTGCCGCCGGACTCCTTCGCCGTGATCCTCAACCCGATCGCCCGACTCGCCGCCAACCCCATCACCCGCGCCTTCCTCGGCCAGCCCGCCGGCCGCTACAACATCCGCGCCGCCATGGACACCCGCATGATCGTGTGGGTGTGCCCGGGCGGCAACGGACCCACCGACCGGCTGATCACCGCACTGCTCGCCCGTGACCTGCTGCGCGCCGTGCGTTCTCGCCGCGACATCCCCGAAGCCCACCGGGTCCCGTTCCGCCCCTACTTCGACGAGCTGATCACCCTGACCGGAGCAGCCGCGGAAACGATCGCCAGCATGTTCGAGGACTTCCGCAAGTACAAAGTCCACGTCCACGGCATGACCCAGTTGCTGGCACGCCTGCCCCTGCCGGTGCGGCTGTCCCTCATCCAAAACGCGTCCACGCTGGCGTCCACTGCCGGTTCACAGTCCGCCATCGCCCCGATCACTGCGGAATGGGGCGACAACCCCGGCCCCGGCCTCGTCGCCACCCTGGACCGCTTCGAGCACTACATGTCGCTGACCGTCACAGGCCGTCGCGTCGGGCCCGTCCAGATCACCGGCCCGCACCTCGACGAGGTCTTCGCCAACTACGCACGCCCCCGCCAGACGGCAGCGCTGGAGCGCGCCGCCCGCGCCATGGCCGGCGCCGAGCCTCTGAGCCAGCTCACCACCCACGCCGCCGACCAGTTGGACCGTGTGAACCGTTTCCTCGCCCAACTCGCCCCGCCCACCCCGCCGGCCGCACGGCTGCAGAAGGGTTACGAGTGACCATCACCTTCAAAACCGCGTCCTCCGGTCACGCTCCGAGCCCGGTCGAGCCGCTGCCGCATCAACTCCTGGCCGTGCTGGGGCAGCACCGCATGGCGACCACGAACCAGCTCCACATCCTGCTGCGGCCCGCCACTGCGCGGCAGACCGTCTCCACGCCGCTGAACAAGCTGCGCCGTGATGGCCTCGTGGACTACACGGTGCTGCCGGCATCCAATCGCTCTCGCGCCTGGTACCTGACGGGCCAGGGAGCCCGACTGGTCCGGGACTTCCCCGCACTGCGGGGCCGGCCACCGTATCCGATCACCTCGGCCACCGCTGCCTCGCTCAAGACGCCGCACACCCTGACCGTGGTCCGCACTCATCTGGCGTTCGTGACCAATGCCCGCAGGCGTGGTGACGAGCACGGGCACCTGGACTGGACGCCCGAGGTCTGTCATCCGCTCAACGACGGCGAGAAGATCATCGCGGATGCGCTGATGCACTACACGGTCATCGGCGCAGATCAGCGCACGAAGCTCAAGGCGTTCGTCGAGGTCGACCGCACGACCATGAGCAGCGAGCGGCTCGCGTCGAAGCTGATCGAGTACGCGCGGCTGTGGTCCTACCAGCCGCAGCCCATGGGGCGCCAACGCCCGCGGCAGTCGGCCGTTCCCGGCGCGGTCTGGCTGCGCTGGTATCCCGTATATCCCCGGATCCTGTTCGTGCTCACTGGGGCCTCCAAGTACGTGCTGAACAACCGGATCAGCGACCTGCATGGCATGGTCGCCCAACACCCACTCGTAGCCACGCTGGCCCGACAGGTGCCACTCGGCGCCGCGGTTTTGGACGACCTCGAGCTCCACGGGCCCACCGCTCACGTGTGGACGCCTCTGACCGGCGGCAACCCACGCCCCTGGACCCAACTGGGCTCCCACCCACCAACTGCAGGCCCCACCGGCCCAACCAGCCAACTTTCCATCCTTCACCAAAAGCATTGAAGTTTGCTCACGCGAATCGCTACTTTACTTCTGCACACTGTCAGACGCCGTCCCGCACGAGCCCTGCAAACCAGTCCAAGGGCGGCAAGATGCCGTCCCTCACCCACAGGACTTCGGATGCTGCACACCGCCACGCACCCGGCCGTGAACGTCACCGACCACCAACCGGTGGGCCACCGCAGCCGGCGAGACGATCAACTCCCGCCGCTCTCACACATAGCGAAGCAGCGCGGAATCAGAACGTCCGACCCGTTCCAGAGGGGGTAATTCAGCCATGTCACAACTGGCCACTTTGGCGTGGCAACACCCGCAGAGGACGGCCGGATTCGGCGAAAACTGACTCACCATCACACCTCAAGCCAGGACACACCCCCGTACCAGCACCCGCAAGGACAGCGAACTCACCCCACCGACTCGCACCAGATCAGGTCGAAAAGTGACTGGAGTTGACCCAGTGAACGAACAAGGGATCGAAGAGGACGACTGGCATATGCGTAATCTTGCCACTACGCAAACGAATCATTGCAGCTGGAACACACCCCGCGCGGGATCGCAGCACCGCCGGGCCCAGAGCGTCCAGCGTCACGCAGCGCGTTCGCACGGGGAGACAACGTGACACGAGAACACCGCAGCACGGCAAAGCCCACCACTGTTCGCGTCACACCTCGGCGCACTGTATCCACAGCGCTAATTGCCCTTGCCTCGATCGCCACGGCGGCTGCCTGTTCCTCCAGCGATGAACCCAAGGACGACCATTCACCCACTCCCAGCATTACGGCTCCGACGAAAACCGTGTCCGCAGACGAGGCCCAGGCTCGCAAGGCCGTCATCGCCGCATACGAGGGCATGACCGTTGAAGAGGTTAAGGCGTATGCAAAGTCCTCATTCGCCGGCAGCAACATCACCAAGTACGCCACAGGCAATGCACTGCGGGATGCGAAGGACACCGTTTTCGTCAACATGCAGAACGGCATCGTCGTCAGAGGTGAACCCAAGGCGGCGGCCTCGGAGGACGACGTAGAGCTCGATGCCTCCGGTACGCGAGCCATCCTCACCGTGTGCTTCGACTTGAACACGTGGGAGTCAATCAACAAGAAGACCGGCAAGAGCGTAGTCCCGCCCAACCAGATCAAGCGCTACACCATCACTGCTCATCTCCAAAAGCAGTACTCGCGGTGGCTGGTCACCGACGAGAAGGCCGACAAGGAGAAGACATGCTGAGTTGGCGCCTCGTGGCAGGCGCAGTGCTGGCTTCGCTGGTCATCTCGGGGGCAACGGAAGTTGTCGCGTACGCGGGAGGCAAAGTCGTCTGCAACGAAAAAGGCCTGTGCCGTGTTGTAGCGGACGACACCGCCACCACCTCGGGCAAGGGCGGGAGAGGTGAGCATGCCTCGACCGGCGAGACTGCCAAGCCCGCGTGTTACGACGACCGGGTCGGCCACCACCCAGTGCCCTGCAACCTGAAGGACTTCGGCGACTGGGTCAACGGCCGCAACTGCTATTTCAAGCAGGCCGACCCCCAACCACCGTCAGGTGATCCGCGCTGGGAGGGCCATGATCCGGACGACGGCACGGTCTTCGACTCCTACTGCCCCGACAACCCGGAGATGACCTCGCAGTGGTTCGCCCAGCCGCCCGGCGGAGGCGCGGCCGTTGATCCGGAGGTACTGGCTCGGGAGGCTGTGCGGAAGATGCGGCTGCGGGGTCCGGACATCGCCAGCCCGCGGGCGGCGGGGAAGTACACCGTGGGTGTGCCGGTGTGGATGTGGGTCAACCAGAAGGCGACCACATACGGCCCTCAGTCCGCGTCGGCATCCGCCGGCGGTGTGACCGTCACCGCCACGGCCAAGGTCTCTCAGATCGTCTGGCGAATGGGTGACGGCACCACGGTGACGTGCCGCGGGCCAGGGACGGTCTATCGAGCGTCTGTCGGTATGTCGGAGTCCCCGACCTGCGGGCACGTCTACAGCAAGACGTCGGCTGCGGCGCAGGGCGGCAGGTACCAGCTGACCGCGACGTCGACGTGGGCGATCAACTGGGAGGTCACTGCCGGCGGCGGTGGGCAGAACGGCCAGCTCACCCAGACCCAGCAGTCTCAAATGCACGTGACGACGGGCGAAGTTCAGGTCGTCAGGTAGGGCGCCGAAAGGATGAAGCGTTGAGTAAAACGGTAGAACGCACGCCCTCGCCCGCGCTGGGGCAGGTGGCCGCTGCGGTGACTCCACCGCGGGTCTCCGCCCGCCGGCGCCGCCCGGGCGTCATCGCCCTGTCATTGGCTCTGATTGCCGCCGGGGGCGCTGGTGTTGCTGTCCTGCTGCTGCAGGTCGGCGACCGCACCGAGGTGGTCACCGTGGTCCGTGACGTCCAAGTGGGCCAGGTCCTGAGGGAAGGCGATTTAGGCAAGGCGTCCATCGCCCTGGATCCGGCCGTCAAGTCAGTGCGCAGTGACGACTTGGACTCGGTGGTGGGCAAGCGGGCTGCTGTGGAACTGAGGCCCGGCTCTTTGCTCGCACCGTCGCAGGTGACGAGGGACTCGTTGGTGAAGGCCGGTGAGCAGTTGGTGCCGGTCGGTTTGGAGCCCAAGCAGATCCCGGCCACGGCTCTGGTGCCGGGTCAGAGGGTGGAGCTGGTGCATGTCCCGGCTCAGGGTGGGGCGGATGCCGGTAAGACGTCCGAGGCCGTGCCGCAGACGATTGACGGACGCGTCGAGAAGGCCTCGAGCGCTGCGCCTGGTACGGGGGTCGTGGTGGTCGACGTCGCCACGTCTGCCGCGGAGGGCCCGGTGGCCGCGGCTTGGGTGGCGGCCGACGCGCTGCGCTTGGTTCTCGCTGCGCCGGACGGTAGCTGATGGCTGTCATCGCGCTGGCAGGTTGCAGCGGTGCGCCGGGGGTGACCACGAGTGCTCTCGCGTTGCTGCTGTCTTGGCCGTTGGAGGCGGGGCGGCGGATGATCCTGGCGGAGTGCGATCCGGACGGCAGCGCTGTGCTGCACGGGCTGTTGCAGGGCACGCTCGGTGACCGGTACGGACTGCGGAACCTTTCGGTCGCTGCCCGGCAGGGCGCCCTCGGGGACGCATTCTGGCGTCAGTTGATTGACCTGAGCGGCGAGGACGGGAAGAAGGAGTCGCCGCGGGACCGGCTGCTGCTGCCGGGGATCACCGATCCCGCGCAGGCGGCGAGCCTGGGAGCGGTATGGAAGGCGCTGTCGCAGATGTTCCGCGGTATCGACGCTGAACACGGACACGATGTCCTCATCGACCTCGGCCGGCGCGGGGCGTTCGGCCCTTGTGGTGTCCTGGCCGAGCAGGCCGACGCGGTGTTCGTGGTCGTGCGCAACACCCTTCGCTGTCTGCAGGCAGCCGAAGGCCGGGTGCGCGCTCTGCAGGAGCGGGTCGGTGACGTCGGTGTGCTGATGATCAACGAGGGTCCGTATCCCGCAGGTGAAGTGCAGCGCGTGCTTCAGGTGCCAGTGGTGGCGACCCTGCCGTATGCGCCGAGGGACGCGAAGGTGTTGTCCGACGGGGCGGAGCAGCCGCGTCACTTCATCAACTCGGCGCTGATGAAGGCGGCCCGAACGAGCAGCACGCTGCTGGTGCAGCGGGCCGCGGTGCGCCGCGCCCGTCTTGATCCAGGCAGGATGGGTGCTGTGGGAGGGGCGGTGACCCGTGCGCGGTAGGCCTCTGCACACCGAGCCCGTCGTGGCTGCACGGCCCGGCCGCCCGCAGCGGGCGCGGCCGCTTCAGGCGAACGGCGCCCCCGCCTCCGACCTTGCCGGCGGCGTGTCGAGTACGCGCGTGCTGAGCGCGATGGCGCCTCAGGTCACGATCGATTACAAGGTTGCCCGGCACATCGCGGGCCAGGTGGCCAAGCAGCGCGAGGAGCTGCTGAAGACCACGCCCGACATGGATCGGGCGAGCGAGGAGCAGCGCTGTCTGGACTGGATCAATGAGGCGGTCGCCCTGTGGTCGGATGCCCAGGCAATGGCGCCGCAGGAGGACGAAGCCCTGCGCCGCGGTGTCTACGACCTGCTGTTTCGTGCCGGGCGGCTCCAGCCGTATCTGGACGATGACCGGGTTGAGGACATCATCATTCAGGGGCCGAGCGAGGTGTGGCTCGACTACGGCGACGGCCAGCGCCGGATGGTCGGGCCGATCGCGGACTCGGAGGAGGAACTCCTGGAGCTGTTGCGGGAGCTGGCCCGCGATTCCGGGCACAGCGAGCGGACCATCTCCACTGCGAACCCCACCCTCGCCCTGGCTTTGCAGGACGGCTCCCGCTTACAGGCCATCACCGGTCTTGGGCCGATGACCTATGCGGTCATCCGCCGCCACCGGGTCTCCCACGCCGATTTGGACGACCTGGTCCGGCTGGGCACGATCGACGGGGTCCTGCGGGAGTTCCTGGGCGCGTGTGTGCGCGCGGAGAAGAACATCATGATCGCGGGGAAGCAGAAGGCCGGGAAGACGACGCTGCTGCGTGCGTTGCTCAAGGAGTTCGACCCGGAGACGCGGTTTGCCACCATCCAGACCGAGGACGAACTGTTCGCCCACACCAACGGCTATCACCGCCAGGTCGTCTCCTTGGTGGGCCGGGAGTCCAACGGGGAGAAGGACGTCACCGGGCGCGGTGCCGGTGAGGTCACGCTCCTGGATCTGATGCATCCGGCGTTGCGGATGTCGTTGGAGCGGATCGTGGTCGGTGAGGTCCGCGGTCCGGAAGTCGTCGCGATGATGCAGGCGTTGACGAACGGCTCGGGCGGCAATCTGTGCACCATTCACGCCCGCCGTCCGGACATCATCTTCGACCGGATCGCCGAGCTGTATGCGCTCGCCCAGGACAACTTGTCCGAGCAGCTGGCCTACCGGCAGACGGCGAACGGTCTGGATTTCATCGTGTACGTCGACATGACGGACGAGACGCAGATCGGCGGCCGCCGCCACCGCTACGTCTCCCACGTTCTGGAACTGACCGGGATCGGCGAGTCGGGCCGTCCCGCCACCAACGAAGTCTTTTCCCCCGGTGCCGAGTTCGGTGAGCTGCGGGCGGTGCCGCGGATGGATCCGGGCTGCATCGATGACCTGCGCCGCGTCGGTTTCGACTCCGCCCTGCTGCGGCAGCCCTACGGGGCCTGGCAGGCGCCGCTGCCATTGAAGGTGGGAGCGGGGGTGCGCCGATGATCCTGTTATGGGGGCTGCTCAGTGGCATGGCCGTCATCGGCGGGCTGATGGGTGTCGTCGCGGGTCTTGTGGGCACCACGGCGCCGCGCGGGGCAGCGCTGCGGCAGCGGTGGCATGCCGTGCGTGCTGGGAAGGAGCAGAGCCAGGACGTGCGGCTACGCCGGCGCACCCTCACCGTCGCGGCGGTCGTGGTTTTCGCGGGCGTGTGGCTTATTTCGGGGAATTTCGTGGGCGGCGCGCTGCTGGGTGCGGCCGTCGTCGGCGTGCCCTGGCTGATCACTCCCGCGCACATGGCGCAGGAACGCATCGGCCAGCTGGAGGGTTTGAGCGAGTGGACGCAGCGGCTGGCCGGCCTGCTCCGCCTCGGCATGGGCCTGGAACAGGCGATGATCACCAGCCGTCAGGGGGCGCCCGAAGAGCTCGCCGGGCAGATCATCAACCTGTCCGACCGGCTGCGCCTGGGGTGGCGCCCGGAGGCAGCGCTGCGCGCGTTCGCCGAGGAGCTCGACGACGTCACCGCGGACAAGGTGATCGCCGCGCTCATCCTGTCTGCGGGCGACCGCGGTCCCGGCCTGGCCCAGGCGCTGGAGGATCTCGCGGGAACCGTCCGTGACGAGGTAGCCCGCAAACGGTCGATCGAGGCCGACCGGGCCAAGCCGCGGACCACGGTGCGGTGGATGACCATCATGACCGTGGGTGTGGTGGTGGCCGGGTTCTTCGTGCCGTCCTACACGAAGCCGTACTCGACCCTTCTGGGGCAGTTGGTGCTCGCGTTCCTGACGGCCGGCTTCATCGGGGTCCTCGCCTTGATGCGGCAGCTGGGTTCCTTCCGCCGCATCCCCCGCTTCTTGATCTCTGACCCGTCCAGCACGGTCCGCCTGCCTGCCGTGCCCGTGAGGGAGCCGGACGTCCCGGTCGCCGGCCGTGAGCCGGAAGGAGTCAGCTCGTGAACCTTCTTCCCGTCGTGGCAAGCGGTGGCACGATCGGTGCCGGCCTGGCCATGCTGGTGCGTGAACTCCTTTCCCCGCAGCCCGCCTTGGGGGCCGCTCTCGCGCGCAGCGCCCCGGCCGGCCTGACCATGCCTGAGCCGGAACTGGACCGTGAGGAGCGGTGGGGCCGGTGGCTGCTGGCCCGCCTCGAGCGTCTGCCCGGTGTCCGGATCCCCACCACCGACCTGGCCCTGCTCGGACAGGGTCCGGGCCAGTTCATGCTGAAGAAGACGACACTGGCCGCTTGCGGCCTGCTCTGCCCGGTCATCGCGACGATCCCGTGGATCATCGCGGGCGTCTCCCTGCCGTTCTACGTACCTGGCGGTGTCGGAGTCCTCATCGCGGGGCTGCTGTTCATCACCCCGGATCTCGCGGTGCGGGACCAGGCCAACCGGGCGCGGGAGGAGTTCGCCCACGCCCTGTCCGCCTATCTCGACCTGGTCGCGCTAAAGCGGGCTGCCGACGCCGGCCCCGCGGAAGCATTGGAGAAGGCCGCCGTAGTCGGCGACGGCTGGCCCTTTTTGTATCTGCAGGGGGCTTTGCGCCGGGCCCGTATGGAGAAGATTCCGCCCTACCAGGCGCTGACAGACCTCGCTGATGAGTATGACCTTCCGGTGCTTACCGACGTCGCCGACATCATGCGCGGCTCGGCCACCGACGGCGCCGCCGTCTACAAGGCGCTGCGGGCCCGCACGAGCGCCCTCAATGCCGAACTGCTTGCCGATCAGGCCGCGGAGGCGAATACCGCCAGCGAGAAAATGACCGCTCCGGGCGCCCTGCTCGCCGTTCTGGTCATGCTCCTGATGGCCTTTCCCGCGGTCATCCGCATGCTCACCGTCTAGACCATCTCAACCCGCTCAACCGTAAGCCGCTGAACCGTGAACCGCTGAAGGAGGAGTACAGATCATGCAACACACCGCGGCCCGTACCTACCGTGCGGTGCACTGGCTGACCACTCGCCTGCAGGAAAGCCTTCAGGAGGCCCAGCGCCGGCCCGAGCGCGGGGATATCAGCACCACCACCGTCATCATCTGGGTGGCCGCCGTCACCGGCGCCGTCCTGATCGCCGGGACCATCGCCATTGTGATCGGCAAGTACAACGGCAAGCTCAGCGGCCTGTGATGGCTTCCACCAAACAGCTTCAGGACTGGTGGCAGGGGCGACGGTGGCGCGAGGACCGCGGCGACACGTCCGTCCAGATGGCGATCGTCTTCCCGTTCGTACTGCTCGCCACCCTCGCCGTCATCCAGGCCTCCATGTGGTACTTCGCACGGCAGATCGCGCTGACCGCTGCCCGCGAGGGAGCCACGGCCGCCCGCTCCTACCAGGCAGACCCGGCCGACGGCGCCGCCCAGGCACGGGGCGTGCTGGAGCGCACCGCGGGCGACAGCCTGCGCGATTACCGCGTATCCGCCGACAGCAACGGCCAGCGGGTACGGGTAGAGGTCACCGGCGATGCGATCTCGCTGATTCCAGGCATCTTGGGCCTGCAGGTTTCGCAGTCCGCGTCCGGGCCGGTGGAGCGCTGGACGGTCCCGGGAGAATGAACACCATCCGCATCATGGCCCACTGGGCTCGCAGGCTCCGCAGCGATGAAGGCAGTACCGCGATCGAAGCCGCCATCATCCTCCCGTCGCTGATCATGTTTTTGTGTCTGGCGATCGCCGGTGGCCGGCTCGTCACGTCAGGAGCGAAGATCGACTCTGCTGCCCAGGACGCAGCCCGGGAAGCCTCCATCCACCGCACCGCCGCCTCCGCACAGAGCGCCGCCCAGGCGGCGGCCGCCGAATCCCTGAACGATCAGGGCATCACGTGCGCGTCGACATCCGTCCGGATTGATACCGGCGGCCTGAGCGTGCCGGTCGGGCAGGTCGGCACAGTCACCGCGACCGTGACCTGCACAGTCAACCTCTCAGACCTGCTCCTGCCCGGTGTACCCGGAGCCCGGACGCTCACGTCGACGGCTACCTCGGTGGTGGACCAATACCGGCAGAGAGCCCTTGGGTTCGCGCACGTGCCGTGGAGTCGTGCAAGCCGAAGGGCGGGTGGTGAGCCGTGAGCACACAAGGAGGCTCGGATTCACGCTCCATGCCTCACGCGTGCTCGGGCTCGTGCCTGGCAGATTGCTCGTGCTGTGAGCCAGACGGTTTCGAATTCTTCGGCGGTGAGGTCCTGCGGCTCGTGCGGATCCCACTCATGCACAGGAGTCTCGGCCGTGGCGCCGAACGTGCCTTCGTAGTCCGCGAGGGTTCCGGCCTCCTGGGCGACTTCCCATTCGGTCGACGCGGCCGCGACGACGGGTTTCTCGAGTGGTCCGTGCAGTTCCACCTGGCGGGTGACCTGGCCATCGGCGTCGGCCTCGAAGTAGTACCAGAGGTCTTCGTCGGCCCAGTAGCTGCGAAACCAGCGCGTCATGACGTCATTGTCCGCGACGGCGCAGCGGTCGTCTCTTCACAGGTCCTGCGTCCAAATTCCGGCGGGGTGTTCGTCGGGACACAGCGCCAGCCGGGGCTGGCTGTCCAGGAGGTCTTCTCCGCCGGGCTGCCAGGGGAAGACTCCGTCACGGTTGGGCCAGACGGCCTGAAGGAACGGGAACGGCGGCTTGCGGTAGTAGCCGATCGCAGTGCCGAAGAACGCCTTGTACCAGCGGTAGTCCACACGCTTGAGGACGATCGGGACGTCCGCAAGATCGTGCAGTTCCTGGTCGGCTTCCAGGAGTCGGCCCTCGACAGCCTGCCGAGCGAGGTCGTTGAGGAGGGTCTGCATCCGCGAGATGTCCAGGCCGAACATCGCCAGCTCGGGTATCCGGTGCTGGTGCCACAGGCCGATGGTGTAGGCCCAGCCAGGTCCCAGGTCGTCGGCGGGGATCATCATGACCTGCCAGCCGTGCCGATGGATGGTGTCGACGCTCGCCTGAGTGCGGGAATCCAGTTCGTTGAGGTCCTGGCAGACGACACAGTGGCAGGCGGTAGGAACGGCGGGCATGGCCGTGAGACTACGGCAGCAGCCGACCGGCCCGGCGCCTGGCGAGACGAGTCTTGGTCGCCTCGGCGGCATGCAACCAGTAAGGCCAAGATGATCGGCAAGGTCGATGCCGTAGAGCCGGGCGTGGCCCCTTTCTGCCGCCCTGCCGTGTGCGACGGGGGCATCCGATGATCTTGCGGCAGCGGACGGGGCGGTGGTCGGCTCGGTGTGACGATCGTGGGGGTGTCACCGTGTTCGTCGCGGTGTGCGTCTTCGCGCTGATCGGCATCATCGGCGTCGCCGTCGACGGCGGCAGCACCATGCGCGCCATCGAGCGGGCCGACTACATCGCCGGCGAAGCAGCGCGGGCCGGCGGGCAGGCCATCGACCCCGCCGAGGCCATCAACGGCACCGCGATCGTCGTGGACCCGCAGGCCGCGCAGGCCGCCGCCCAGGCCTACCTGCGCTCGGCCGGCGCCACCGGCACGGTCAGCGTGTCCAGCGACGGCAAAACCCTCACCGTCCACGTCACCGGCACCTACGACACGAAGTTTCTGTCGGCGGTCGGGATCGGCTCGTTGTCAGTAACCGGCCAGGCCGCAGCCAGCCTTCTGCATGGCGTCACCGCTCCCGAAGGAACCTGATGCGCACCCCCCACTCCCCCGCCGCAGCGGTGGGCCGCACCCTGGCCCGTGTTCTCAGGGCCAGCTTGAGCCTGCTCGTCCTGGTGGCCGTGATCGTGGGGCTTCCGTTGCTGTTGGCCTGGGTCACCCCCGTCATCTGGGCTTCCACCCACGACGACCTCACGCATCTGCTGGACCGGCAGGACACCGGCGGGACGTTTCTGCTGCTGCTCGCCTGCGTGGGCTGGATCGGATGGGCTCAGTTCAGCTACTGCGCGATTCGCGAACTGTTCGCGCAGCTGCGGGGCAGGAACTGGCATGCCCCGCGAGGAATGGGTGCCTCGCATCGCGCTGCCGCACTGTTGATCGGCAGCATCCTGGTGTTGCTGCCGACGAGTTCGGCGCTGGCCTCCGATGCCCAGGCCGCACCGGCCACGGCCCCCAGCATTCCCGGCCAGGAGGCTGGGGCCGCGCATGGCGGCGACGCCGATCATGCCTCCCCGTCCTCCACCGCGAGCACGCCGGCATCCCCCGCCCCCTACACGGTGCGCGAGGTGCGGCCGGCGCAGAGCCTGTGGGGCATCGCCGAGCGGGAACTGGGCGACGGCCAGCGATGGCGCCAGATCGCGGAACTGAACGAGGGCCGGACCATGCCCGACGGGCAAATCTTTCACGCCAACAGCTTTCTGCAGCCCGGCTGGCAGTTGGAGATGCCCTACACCGACGCCGGCACTGGTGGCGTCCGTACACAGCTAGGAGACGGCCGTACGGCCTCTGCCGGGGAGAGCGAGCACGCCCTCACCGTCCACTCGGGCGACTACCTGTCGAAGATCGCGGAGAACGAACTCGGCGACGGCGGCAAGTGGCCCGAGCTGTTCGCGGCCAGCGAGGGCAAGCCACAACCGCACGGCCTGCCCGCCATCACCGACCCCAACGTGATCTACGCAGGACAGCAGGTCACGGTACCGGGCGCTCCGCCTGACCAGCAGACGACACCGCGAAACAGCGGCAACAACGCCGACAGCAGCGACAGCAGCGACAGCAGCGACAGCAGCGACAGCAGCGACAGCAGCGACAGCAGCAAGGCAGACAAGCAGGGGACCACTCCCCCGGCTACTCAGGCACCGGACGGTGGCCGGCAGCCGGGCGATGACACCAGCAACGGACAGGCGCCCGCGCCGGGCCAGCGCACGACGCCCGCGCCCGCGCCGACGTCGTCAACTCCCCGCGCACCGAGCAGCCGTCCCGCCGAGCAACCCAACCTAGAGAGTTCTCCTTCCGCTCCTGCTTCCGCGGCGCCGCAGCCCAGCACCAGCCCTTCCTCCTCGGCTGCCTCGCCGTCGGCGTCGGCCGAACAGAACGGCAGCGCTTCCTCCCCTGCGGCCACGGCGTCCCAGACGCCGGCTCCGACGCCGGCCGACAGTCCGCTGGTACGGCGTACTGTTCTGGGCGCCGGCGCGCTGCTGGCCGCCGCCATCACCAGCGCCCTCGCCCTGCGACGGACGCTGCAGCGACGCCGCCGCAAGCCGGGCGAAAAGATCGCCATCGCGCCGGAGACTTCCCCGGCAGAGGCGAAGCTGGCGGCGGCCGCCGAACCGGGCGGTGCCGCCCGTCTGGACACGGTTTTGAGGACCCTGGCCCGCGAAGTGGCCCAACGGGATGACGCTGCGGCTTTGCCGACGCTGAGGGCCGCACGGATCGGTGCCCGCACCGTTGAGGTGCTGCCCGACGACCTGGTCCAGGAACCGCCGGCACCCTTCGTGGCCGGCAAGGCCGGTTGGTGGGTGCTGGACTCCGGCGCCGTCGTCCTGGACGAGGAGACCGCCGGCAAAGTGCCGGCGCCGTATCCGGGGCTGGTCACCATCGGCCACACCACTGCCGGTGACCTGCTGCTGCTCAACCTCCCCCGGACGCCCGCCGTACTGCTGGACGGCAATCCGGTCCACATCACCGAGGTGTGCACCTCGCTCGCCCTGGAACTGGGGATGAGCCCGTGGGCAAGCGACGTCGAAGTGGTGACGATCGGGTTCGGCGACGAGCTGCCGCACCTGCTGCCCACCGCCCGGATCGCCCACATGCGCCACGCCACCCATGCGCTGCGCGACCTGAGCGAGCGACTGCTGGAGGCCCACCAGATGCCCGAAACCAGTCACCAACCCTACGTACTGCTGTGCGCATCGTCCCTGGACCCGGACACCGCCTGGGAGTTCGCAGAGGCCATCGACAAGGCCGGCACGCTTCCCGTCACCCTCATCGCCCCGGCACCTACCGCCGCCGCGCACTTCCCCGAGGCGGAGATCCTCAACGCCTCACTCAGCACCCCGCAGCCACTCGACTCCACCGGCACCCACATCACAGTGCAGCGCCTGGAGCACGCCGCATACCTGCAGATCACCACCGCCCTGAAGGTATCCGCGCAGTCGGCTCACCCCGCTGACGGCCCGTGGCAGGACGTCCCACAAGAACCCGGCAGCCTGCAACCCCAGCCCCAGCCCCAGGAGCCAGCCGCGCCCGCGGCCGATACCGGCATAAGCCCTTCGGCCACGGAGGCCGCAGACGTCAACGGCAACGTCTTCCCGGCCCTGCTCGCCGCCACCACCGACCCGACCGGACTTCCCCTCCTGCCCATCCCACCGGCGCCCCAGGCCGAGGAAAACCAGGCCACGGGTGACCAGACGCCGGTGGCCACGGCCCAAGGGGCGCCGGCAGCCGAGGACACTGACGCCGAGAACGCCGCCGAAGAACGCCAGGCCGTGGTGGTGGAGGCGGTTGAGGGCGCGGCACACGACCCGCATGCGCCGGAGATCCGGGTTCTCGGCCCGGTCGAAGTCACGGGAGTGGACAGCACCGGCCACGGCCCGCGGATGGCGCAACTCGCTGCTTTGCTGTTCTTCCGCCCCGGGCGAAGCGCGGACGCCGTCTGCACGGACATGGACCCCGTCAGTCCCTGGGAGTTCAGCACCCTCAACGCCCGGATGCAAGGCCTGCGCCGTTCCCTCGGCAGCGATCCGGCCGGCAACCCCTACGTGCCGCGCCGCAAATCCGGCGAAGACCCCTACAGGCTCTCCCCCGCAGTGCGATGCGACTGGAGCCGCTTCCTCCAACTCGTCGAACACGCACTGCCTCAGGGCCCGTCTGGTCTTCCTGATTTGGAGGAGGCGCTGACCCTGGTCCGCGGCAAGCCGTTCGGGGGCTCGCCGCTGCCCTGGGCCCTGCCCCACCAGCAGGAGATGATCACGCGGATCATCGACGTGGCGCACACCGTCGCGACCTACCGCACCGCCGACGGACCAGGTCACGACCTCAACGCCGCCCGCCGCGCCATCGTGACCGGTCTTGATGTCGACCACACCGCTGAACTCCTCTACCGCGACTGGCTGCGGATTGAAAGTGCGGCCGGGAACCGGCAAGGGCTGCATACCGCCATCACTCGCGTCCAGCAGGTCAACCGGGCACTGGACTGCTCCTTGGAGACGGAAACCGAACAGCTCATCCAGGCACTACTGGACGGCTCGGGCAGCCCAGCGCGCAAGGTCCGGTAGCCGGATGAGCACAGAGACCCCCACAGCCCCGCGACTCCCGGCGCACCCCCGGGTGCACGTCTGCAGCCGAACAGCCACATCACTCCACAACCAAGCAGGAAGGGGGTACAGGTGGCCGCGCCAATGCAGCTGACTCGGATGCACCGCATTCTGATCGGCGTGGTCGTGGCCGGCGCGGTCGTCATCGCCGGTATCGGCTTCGCGGGTTCGTACGCGGCGGTCCGCGAGCTGGCCCTGAAGAAGGGCTT
>NZ_JBEXCW010000066.1:13074-46714 GCF_040605435.1 Streptomyces sp. NPDC005574 | reverse complement strand
CTTCGCAGGATCCTGCGGCGGCGCACCCCTGAGCATCGTCAACGACTACATCGACAACCAGAAGCGGCCGACCTGACCGTCACCCCGCAGACGCAAAGAACTCCGGCGCTGCGCGCCTCAGGGCCAAAGATCGCATTCCCGCCCGGCCTGAAGGCCGGGATCCCCTGCGAAGAACAAGGGATGGAACCAACGAAGCCCCCCGGCCGTCGGCGTGTTGAGTGAGATCACCACACCAACGACGAGGGGCTTCGCCACGTCACCGCTCCTGACCAGCCCGATTCACCCGATTACCCAGGAGAAAGAGGTTCACTGCTTCGGCCGAAAAGATGGAAGGGCTAACGCGGCGGTACCCTGCGCCCGCGCCTTTTCGCTCTGCTCACCGCATCACACCCAGAGCTTGACGGCCTCAAGCCAGCGCGTGTTCTCCGTGGTGCCCCCGAAGATGTAGCCGGGGCGTGGCTGGGTGCAGCGCGCACTAGACCAGCCGTAGCCGCGGACCTTGGCTGTCCGGCACACGTGGCCTCTGCCGATGTTGATGCCGAAACCCGTCATGTAGGGGGCGCCCGACTTCGTACTGCCGACGTAGTTGTTCTTGCCGTCGCCGATGACGGCCGTCCACTGTGGTTCCCACTTGCCCTGGCCGTTGGTCGACTTGGCATTGTGGATGAAGGCGTCGGCGGCCGAGCCGCCGCCGTACACCGCGATGTTGAGGGCCCGGATCGGATGAGTCCCGCTCGTCGTGCCGGCGAGCGTTCCGTCGCACACGGGCTTCTGCCAGCCTTCGCCAGAGAGGTACGCGCGGTAGCAGATGTGCCGCCCGGACGGATCGCGCTGGTGGAGCCGGTTCACCGCGGTGGCGGCGGTGTCCTGCGCGGGCTTCGCGGTCACGGTGACCCGCCGTGGCTTCGCGGTCACGGTGGCCCGCGGTGGCTTCGCGGTCACCGTGACGGTGATCCCTCCCGTTCCTCCGGCTCCTCCGGATCCCCCTCCGTTCTTCGGGGCCTTCGCACTCGTCGATGCTTTCGGCTTGGCCGACGGTAAGGCGGCTATCGCGCTGGGCAGTGTGCTCGCGGACGAGGAGGCGGCCGGTGCAGTGTCCTCCGCCAGAGGGGTCCCACTCTCGCTGCTCGAACGGGCGGCTTCCTTCTGGCGCTGTCCATCATCCGGCGCCCCGCTGCCCAGGATCACCAGCGGAACGATGATGAGGGCAGCCACGCTGAGGGCCACCGGCCCGACGATCAGGGGCTTGTGGAGCAAACCGGGCGATCTGTACTCGTCGTCCGACTGACGCGCTGCGTTCCGCGGGGCGGCCTTCAGGTTGAGGCGACCGGCAGGCGGGGGCAGCGCGGTGAGTCGCCGCTGCTGCTCCCGCATTTGCCCCTCGACGTCGCCGTCTTCGTCGCCGTCTTCGTCGCCGTCTTCGTCGCCGTCTTCGTCGATGGCGTCGGCGTCGGCGTCATCCAGATCGTCATCGAGATCTTCGGCTTCGGCAGGGCCGAATATCGCTACAGGTCCGAACGGCTCCGCACCTACCCCGCCTTCGGCAGGCTCGGGCGGCAAATCCTGCGACTCCTGCTGCTCCAGAAGGCTGCTCGAACCGTCCAGAGCGACCTCGACGAGCGCTACGTACCCCGCGGAAGGATCAGAGATGGTCGCCGTCACGCTGGCGTTCAGGTCACGTGCGTATCCCTGCAGTCTGTCGAGGATCGCGGCGTCGACCGACTCCCCTTCCGCGACCAGTACGGGTTCTCCGTCGATCGTGGCCGAGCCGTCTCCGGAGATGACCACCGCGTGGCGTGGTGCCGACCCGGACGGCACCACGGCGGATTCCGGCCTGCTGAGATCCAGAGGTTCCTCCGGCACGGTGTGCTCGTCCCCCGTGATCGACTCGTCCAGCTCTCCCTCTTCACCCCGGCTCATGGCTCTTCCTCTCTGACGCTCCCCGGCCGAAAGGCCCCAGTCGGGAACGACGTGACGGTTCCCGGGTAGCGCAACGGGCGCCGTACGGGAACGGTTCAATCCCTCGACCGACGAAACAGCGACGACGAATAGAAAGGTGCCAATCCATCAGGCGGCTTCAAAGAAACCGCTGTTGAGTACAGTCCGGGGGGTGAACGGCTACGAAGCTTCCGTGCGTTTCTCCGTCCTGGGGCCCGTCCGGGCCTGGCGAGGTGAACAGGAACTAGATCTTGGTTCGCCACAGCAGCGGGCCGTCCTGGCGGCGCTGCTGTTGCGGCGTGGACGCGCCGTCCCACTCGCCGAACTCCTCGACGCGGTCTGGGGCGAGGAGCAGCCCACGGCTGCCGTGTCCGTCCTACGGACCTATGTGTCGCGCCTGCGTAAATTAGTCGAGCCGGAACGTGAGACGGCCGGGAGCCGACGGGTGGTCGTGTCGGTCGGGGGCGGGTACCTGATCCGTCTGCCGGAGGACGGTCTGGATCTCACCGTGTTCGAGCAACGCGTAACGGAGGCGAGGAAGCTGCGCGCCGCCGGGAAACTGTCCGACGCTGCGGAGCTGCTGCGTGCGGCGCTCGACGGATGGCAGGGCGCGGCACTGGCCGGTCTCCCCGGCCCCTTGGCCGAGTCCGAGGGCTCCCGGCTGAACGAGGAGCGACTGGCTACGCTGGAGACCTGGCTGGACATCGAAGTGGAACGCGGACACCACAGCGAGGTGGTCGCCGAACTGATCGCGTTGACCGGCCAGTATCCACTGCGGGAGCAGTTGTGCCGACTGCTCATGCTGGCGCTCTACCGATCTGGGAGGCAAGCAGAGGCGCTGGCAGCCTACCGCCGTACGCGGAGCACCCTGGTGGCCGAACTGGGCATCGAACCTGGTACTCCGTTGCAGGACCTGCGCGACCGCATACTGGCGGCCGACGCGACCCTGGACGCCCTGACGCCAGCCAGCTCGGCGCCCCCCGCCTCCCCCACCGTCGTACACGCGGCCCGCCCGGCACAACTACCCGCCGATCTGCCGACGTTCGCTGGCCGGCGCGCCGAACTCGACCGGGCCCGCGCTCTGCTGTCCGAGCAGGACGATCCCCCGGCCACCGTGGTGATCAGCGCGATCGCCGGTATGGCCGGCATCGGCAAGACCACCCTGGCCGTGCGTTGGGCGCACGAGGTGGCGGACCGCTTCCCCGACGGACAGCTCTACGTCAATCTGCGCGGCTTCGATTCGACCGGCTCACTCGTGACACCGAACGAGGCCATCCGCATCTTCCTTGGCGCGCTCGGCGTCCCGCCGATGCGGATCCCCGTCGGCCTCGACGCCCAGACGGCGCTCTATCGCAGCATGCTCGCCCAGCGGCGGATGCTGATTCTCCTCGACAACGCCCGCAACACCGACCACGTCCGTCCACTGCTGCCCGGCTCCCCCGGCTGCCTGGTCATCGTCACCAGCCGCAACCAGCTCACCGGTCTGGTCGCCGGCGAAGGGGCGCATCCGCTCCCTCTGGACCAGCTAACACCCGCCGAGGCACACGACCTCCTGGCGCGCAGGCTCGGCACCGACCGGCTGGCGGCGGAACCGCAGGCCACGGCAGAGATCATTGCGCGGTGCGCCCGGCTGCCGCTGGCACTGGCCATCGTCGCCGCCCATGCCGTCGCCCACCCCGGCTTCCCACTCGGTGCCATAGCCGGGGAACTGCGCGCCAACCACGGAAGCCTCGACGCCTTCGTCTCCGGCGACGACATCACCACCGACATACGGGCTGTCTTCTCCTGGTCGTACAAAGCGGTGTCCGATCCCGCCGCGCGCCTGTTCCGCCTCCTAGGCCTGCACTCCGGACCCGACATCTCCGCACCCGCCGCGGCTGCCCTCGCCGGGCTCCTCCTGCGGGAGGCCCGCGGACTGCTCGTCGAACTCACCCGCGCCCACCTGCTCACCGAACACGCCCCGGGCCGCTACACCCTGCACGACCTGCTGCGCGTCTACGCCGCCGAACGCGTCCACGCCGAAGAGACGCACTCGGAGCGGGAGCACGCCGTGGGGCGACTGCTCGCCTGGTATCTTCACACCGCTGACGCCGCCTACCCGCACATCACCCCTCAGCGTCGCCGGATTCCCCTTGAGCCGATGCCGGCCCTGTGCCGTCCCCTGGAGTTCACGACACACGACCAGGCCCTGGACTGGTGCGAGACCGAGCGGGCCAACCTGGTCGCCGCGATCCACCAGGCAGCTGGGTCCGGCCGGCCGGGTATCGCATGGCGACTGCCAGCCGTCCTTTGGGGCTTCTTCCACCTCCGCAGCCACGCTCACGACTGGATCGACACCGCACGAGCCGGCCTGGCCGCCGCCCGCGCCGGCGACGACCACCGGGGCGAGGCTCAAAGCCTCGCCGCCCTGGGCGCCGCGCTGCGCGGTTCGGGCCGGCTTGACGAGGCCGTCGAGCACTTCCGCCAGGCGATAGTCGCCTACCGGGAGCAGAGGGACGCGGACGCCTGGGGGTCGGCCGTGATCAATCGAGACGATACGCATCTGCAGTCCGGCCAGCTCGGCAAAGCGGCCGAGTACATTCGCCGTGGGCTGACCGTCGAACGGGGCGTCGGCAGCGCCTGGGGGGAGGGAATATGCCTGTGCAACCTGGGCGACGTCTACCAGCAGCTCGGCCGGTTCGACGAGGCCGTCGGCTGCCTCGAGCAGGCGCTGGAACTCCTGCGCGCCAACGGCAACCGCTGGGTCGAAGGCGTCACCCTCGACATCTTGGGCACGGTCCATCGTCGGCTCCATCGCTACGAGGACGCCGTCGAGTACTACCGCCAGGCGCTCAAAACACACCGGGACATCGGCAACCAGTGGGGAGAGGGATACACCCTGGGCAACCTCGGAGACGCCCAACTGGCCGCCCACGAACCGGAAGCCGCCCGCGACAGCTGGCAGCAGGCACTGGCGATCTTCGTGGAATTCGACCATCCCGACGCCACGAAGATCCGCCAGAGACTTGACCGACTGGAAAACAATCCGCCGCACCTCGACACGTAGGGAGCTACCCCGGGGTGGATCGCCTGACATGAGGCTCCCGTTCGAACACGGCCTGGCCGTGGCCCCGGGGGACGGGGGACACGGCCAGACTGCATCCGAACAACGGATGGCAGGTGAGGACGGTTCACCTCACCGGTCAGCCCGCGTCGTGGTAGGCACGGCCACCGGCGTTGGCGGTCGTGCCGTCGTAGAGGCCGGTCGGACTGGTCTGGGTGGACAGCGTGAACCACGCGTAGCGCTCCACGAAGTCCAGACCGTCCAGCATCCGCGTCGACGAGTTGATGAAGTCGGTCTGCTCCTGCTCACCGGGGTAACGGGGGGTGCCCTGGGAGAAGTCGATGAGGCCGAACTCGGTCAGCCAGATCGGCTTGTGGTAGCGGTCGTGGACAGCCTGCAGGTAGCCGCGCAGCTGGTTGGCGGCGTCGGGGCCGAAGTCGGCGCCGTACCAGTGCACGGGAATGAAGTCGACGCGCAGACCACGGTCGGAGGCACCTTGCATGAAACGATCCAGCCAGCCTCCTGCGACGTCGGCGCCGGAGGCGACGGCGGGTGCGCCCAGGCGCAAGCCGGTGGACTCCAAACGGGGCCAGAGGTCCAGGGCCTGCTCGGGCGTCATGTTGGACTGTCCGCCGTTGTCGGGCTCGTTGAAGCCGAGTAGCTCCCTGCTGCCGTTCTGGACAGCCGCGCCCAGTTCAGCGTCGGTGACCGAGCCGGAGCCCCAGATCATCGGGACGTAGTCCACGCCGTCCGGCTTGGTGACCGCGCCGGTAGAGGAGGCCCAGTTGAAGTACCAGGAGACGCCCGAGGCGGCGAGCGCCTGGGAGGCACCGTCGACGGGGTTGAGACTGACTCCCTTGCGAATCGTGGCGGCAGTGTTGACAGGGTTGGTGACAGGGGCAGGCTGAGTGGCGGCGGGGTCGGCCGGGGCGGTGGTGCCGGACCCGAAGGCGACGGTCAGGCCAGTGCACTTGGTGCACTGGTACATGACCTTGTTGCCCGGCTCGGCGTCCTGCTTGGACCAGGCGTACGCCGTGGGGCACTTCTGATTGACCATGTCGCTGTACGGGGTCTTCGAGTCTCGGTTCGGGTTGGTGCACACCAGCGGCTTGCCTGCCGAGTCCCTGGTCAGGTTGTCGGCCGGGCAGGCGGACAGCAGATCCTCGGCGCACCCCGCCACCGCGCACTCGCCGCTCGCGGGCGGTGTCACGTCATTGGGGGTGATGGTGACGGGCGCGGCGACGGCATCGACGTAGCTGACGTCGTACCAGGGGGCCAGCGAGTCGGCCGGGTCAAAGTTGAACTCGGCTAGCCCGGTGGGCTGTTGACCGAGAGAGCAATGGTCGGCGTATGGTCCGCAGTCGCCGACGGCGCAGTGGAACGTGCTCCCGTCCTCACCATCGCACCCCTGACGGGCGAAGAAGGTGCCGCGCCAGTGCCCGGCTCCCTCGTGTTCGGGGATGTTGATCGTGGCGGACTGGCCCGGGCCCAGCGCCGGCAGCCCGGTGATCGCGGTCGAACCGTCCGCGTTGACCTGGCTGCCCACCCATATACGGCTGTCGGTGCGGTTCTGCAGGGTGATGGTGTGGTCGGCGACGTCCGCGGCCGGTGTTCCGTCGATGTGCTTGCTGCTGGACCGGTGGGTCTGGATGGCTACGGCGGTACCGGAGACCCCGACGATGACCAAGAGCAGGGCGAGGAGGAGTGATGTGCGTCTGCGCATAGAGCGTGCCTCTCCATTGGCTTGCGCGGTGGGGGCGAGGATTCTGGATTCGGGTGCGGTGACGATCAGTTGTCGCCGCCGCTGGCACGACGGATGGGAGCGGGGGATGGTTCAGCATGATCTAGCGCGGAACCCCGGGCGTTCACGACTCCATTGGGAAATCCAGAGGGAGATCCAGGGCGTGGGACCCGACAGTGCGGCCGCCCTCCTGATCGCCGCCGGCGAGAACCACGATCGCCTCGACAGCGACGCCTCCTTCGCCGCTCTGTGCGGCGTCAGCCCCGTCGAGCACTCCTCCGGGAAGAGTAAGCACCGGCGCCTGAACCGCGGCGGCAACCGCCAGGTCAACGCGGCCCTCTACCGCATCGTGCTCACACGCCTGCGCTGGGACGAACGCACTCGTGCCTACCTGGAGCGGCGCACAGCCGAAGGCAAAACCAAACGCGAAGTCATCCGATGCCTCAAACGCTACGTGGCCCGCGAACTCTTCCGATGCATCAGCGCCTCACCACTGCCCAGAACAGCGATACAGCCAGGTTGACAGACCATAGGGGCATCAATCTGAACACCCACCGTGCCGCCGGAATGAGGAAGTACGCGGCCGACCACGATTGGCTCACCCTCGTCCGGCTGCCCTCCTATGGCCGGACTTGAATCCGGTGGAAGGCGTCTGGTCCCTGTTACGGCGTGGGCCGATGGCGAACACTGCATTCAGCGATCCCGACCATCTCACCCGAACCCTCCGCCGAGGGCTCGCCCACATCCAACGCCGTCCCGAACTCATCGAGGGGTGCCTCACCGAGACCGGACTGGCCCTCACCTCAGGCCACCCGAAGCCAACCTGAAAAGGTCAGTAGGTAGTCCCCCAAAGGAGTCCTTCAGGGCCGGCTGGTCAAATTGACGCCGCACTCGGTTCTGAGAACCTCCCTCGCCATGCCGGACGGGCCCCTGGCCAGCCGCGCCCGGCTCGGGGAAGGCGTGCTGCTCTGTGCCACATTGACCCTCGTTCGAGTCCGAGGTAGGTAGCGACTGGCGACAACGGGCCACCGGGACGAACGTTCGGGGGCGGACGGTTCCATGACGCGTGGGTTCCACCGGAACCGTTCACCGGAAACGGTTCAATGCCGGGAAGCCGCTACGTCGACATTTCCCAGGTTTGTTCCGTTATGTTCGCCGGCTCGAATCCCGTCGGCAACGGCGGCAGGCCGGCGGGCAGCGGAGTCTCGGGGAGCCGCACGGCGCCGCCCGCCGGTCGCGGCGGGTCCTGCCGGGCGCGAGATCCGTCCGTCTCCAAACCGCGGCGCCGCCGCTGCAGCAGACCCTGCGGCGGGAACCGCCACGTGTGAGCAAGGGGCATTTGCGTACCTCCGCGTCCGTCCGGCGGTGCTCTGTCGGCTGGACACCGACGCCGGGTTCGTGAGGCACAACGGGGCGACCACGCCCGATGGTTCAGCCCGAGTGTCCGGTGAGAGCAGTACCCAATTCTCGGTTCCACCAGGCCGTAATGTGACGCGACCAGGTGCCAGAGCCCGCCATGAGTTCGGAGAGAGGCGACAGACCAATGGCACAGCCACGAGGGGCAGCACTGGGCGCGGGCTTCCACCTGCACGCTCACGCTACCCCTCCACGATGGAAAACCCCTTGCCAGACACTATGTCTGACATGGGATCGCTTAGCTGATTAGAGACCCTCACTGGGCAGGGACGCCGCCGTATCCGCCGCGCATCCCGTCCACGGCCGGTTCGTCCGTCGTCTGGACGCCGCGAGGCGACGCACCGGAACGAGTCTTGACGCCGGCCCTGTCGACGCACCCCGTGCCGACGGATCCACAACGTTCACCACGAAGGCCCGAGGGCGGGCGTGACCGCAGAATCGAGTGGGCACGACACCCACGCGGCGGGAGTCTGACAGGTCAGCTCAGCCACCACCCCACGGGGGGGGGTCGACACGGTCTTCCTGGGCAGACCGCGCGCGGGGGCGGACAAGTCGGCCGTACCGACGGAGTCTGTGCCCCAGCCATGACCACCTTCGGGAACGCAAGCACGGTGACGGCGAGGTCAGCCGACCCCGCCCGCCGTGCACGACCGCTGTCAGTCCCCGCCGTCACTGCCCAAACCAGCGTCTGGCACCAACCCCTGCCGGGCCAGGCTGCCGTCCAGCCAGGCCGCGGCCAGCTCCACCCGGGAACGGCGTCCGGTCCGCTGGAACAATTGCGACAACCGCTGTTCCACGGTCTTCTCACTCCACGCCAGCCGAGCGGCGATCTGCCGATTGGTGGAGCCCTCGCTCACCATGCCGATGAGCCGAACGTCCTGCTCGCTCAGTCCTTGGGAGGTCGTGCGACGCCTTGGGAGCGAAACGTTCCGCCGCACCGCTGCAGCGCCGAGCGGACTGCGGACGGGCCGACCCATGCCCAGCGTGTGCACGCTCCGCGCCGCCTCGGCCAGCCACCGCGAGGGGTCGTCGCCGACATCCGTCAGGGACTGGCAGCAGTCCACGCTCAAGGGCAGATCGACGCGCTGTCGCACCAGGTGGTACGCGCTCAGCGCGCTGTCCGCGTCGCCGTGCACCATCCCGCGCCCGAGGAGCACCGCCTCGTGCGTCATCGGCGAGGCCGCCTCCTCGTGCAGCGCCTCCAGGTGCCGAAGCGTATCCCGCGCCGTCTCCGGGCTGTCGCCCGCTGTCAGCGACATGATCCGCAGCAGCACCCTCTCGACCCCCGCCAGCAGTCCGCTCTCCTGTGCCCGCCGCACGTCGCGCCATGCCCCTGCCAGGGCCTCGTCCGGCTGCCCCGACCAGTACCGCACGCCCAGCCGCACCCGGGCAACCAGTGGATGGACGAAGGACGGGGGGATCAGTTCCAGCCACTGTCGGGCCCTGCCGAACTGCCCGCGCATGAGCTGGATCTCGGCCGCCAGCGCTCGGGCTGGCTGTGCGACCCCGGCCACGCCGTCGGACTGTCCCCTCGCCTCGATCCGGCGTGCGCGAGACAGAGCGCTGTCCCACTGTCCTGTCAGATAGTCGCTCAACAGGGCTTGATACTGCGCTGCTGTGCTCTCATCCGCCCTGGTGTACCGCTCCCCGAGCGCGGCGTTGAGAGCGCCCGCCAGGTCGCCGTACGCGGCGGCGTTCCGCAGCCGGTGCAGGGCAGCCTCGTCGATGGTGTGATGCAGCAGCTCTTGTCTGGCGCGCTGGAACTCGGCGTCGCCGCCTGCGGCGGCGGCCAGGAGCCGGACCTCCGCGGGCGACGGGACGAGTCCGGAGCCAAGGCCGGCGTCCGGGACGCAGTAGCCCGCCGCTGCCGGCCCGAAGGTCATCGGCGTGACCGGACCGATCCCGTAGGCGCCACCCAGCGCCGCCAGTCCGGCGGCGGTGGGCATCCGCCCGAGCGCCGCACGGTAACGGGGGTCGGCGTCCTCGCTGTGCGGAGACCTGTGTTCGTGCAGCGCCATCAAGGCCCAGGCCCGAGCGACGAACACCAGAGGGCCCTGGACCTCGCTGTGCGACTGGTGCGACCCAAACGATCCCTCGATACAGGCGAGCATCGGCTCGCCGAGCGAGAGTACGCCGATGTGGTCGGAGCGCCGCAGGCCGATGACGGCGGACTCGCGCAGGGCGCCGGGCACGTCGGCGCCGTATGGTGCCGGGCCCTCGTGGCCGACCGCCCCGGACCTCTCAGACTGAACGCCGTGGGGCGCGGTCGGGCGCTTCGGGAGTGTCTCGGCAGGTGTCGGGTCCCTCGCCAGTACGTCCCCGAACGGCCATGGCCGCCCAGGGTCCGGTACGACGGCGCCCAGGTGGTCGGCCAGCGCTCTGGTGACCACGGCGTACGGCGGCTGCGCACCACCACGATCGGGCAGCGCACGCAGTGCCGCCGCGAGCGCCGGAACGGCGAACCTCGCCCTGCCGTCCGCATCGACGGTCACCACCCGATCCCTGATCAACCCCTCCACCCTGCGCCCGAGGGCGTCGAGCAGCCCGTCCGGCGACTTCGTCCGATACAGGGATTCGAGTTGCGGTGCCCCGAGCCGGGCCAGCGCCACCGCTGTCGCGACCGTGGAGGCATCCGGCGACGTGTCCGGCCAGCCGTATCGGCGCAGCTCCGCGATGTCCGCCGAGAGCCGCAGCCCGCCCTCCGGGACGGTCAGACATACCTGCCCGTCGAGTTCGAGCAGAGCGCCGCACTCCTCCAGCGAGGCGAGGACCGAGAGCACCGCCCCCGCACTCCCAGCCAGCGGACCCAAAGCATGGGATATCTGCGTCACCAGGTCGGGTTCGACAGGTCGGCCCAGCCACCGCACGATGAGCGCGCCAACCGCGTCGGAAGACAGTGACTGCAGTTCGAGTACCAGGTCCGCTGTCGCGAGCAACTGCGCTCCGGCGACCTGTCCCGGGTCCATCGGCCGTCCGGCCAGTACCATCGGCACGCCGGTGGGGCGGAACGCGCGCAGCAGCAGACCCAGCGCGCAGGCCGTCCGCATCGGCATCGATCGAACATTGTCGAGGATGATCGCAAAGTGAACATATTGGACGGCGTCTGTCATGACATCCGCCAAGGCCGACAGCAGGGCGATCTCACCGCCGGGGTCAGTGGTCAGCGCTCGCATCCGACGCACTTCGGCGATGCGTGCCGGAAGTCGGCCGTCCGAAAAAATTTTGGCAAGTGCGGCACATACAACGTCCACGAGGGCAGCCGCGCCGTCCGGGCCTTCGGCGACTTCCCAGCGGAGCCGCAAAACCCTGCCGCCCTCCTGGACCACCGCCCACCGTGCCTGCTCCAGGACAGCGGTCTTGCCGGTACCGACCGGACCGGTGACCAGGACCGTCCGCGCCGCGGAACCGGTGGCGCGCAACGCGGCGGCCACTTCCTCGACTTCGCCAGGCCTGACGGCAAGTGTCGAACGATGTTCCTGCATCACTACTCCTTGCCTCCCCCGTCCACCTACGTCGAACTGCTATACGGAAAAACGGAGTTCGGTCGCATGAAGAGCGGGCCGCCCGTCACATGCCTGGTTCGTCATGATTACAGGTGAAGAAAGTGGGCCGTTCGCGGGGGCGGTCCAGGACGGGCACCCGCCCGGTACATGTATGTCGTCGAAAGTCGTGGTGGAAACAGTGGCTGCTCGTTCGGACACCGACTGGGTTCTCGGTGGAACGCCTGTTCGTCTCGACCGGGCGGATGGACAGCTGATCGGCCGGGAGCGGGAGTCGGCCGAGCTCGACGGCGGCCTTCGCGATCCGGCTGGCCCGCGCCTGGTGTTCATCCGAGGAGAACGGGGCATCGGGCGCAGCGCGTTCGTGCACGCCGCTGCCGGTCGGCTTACCGCAGCGGGGATCGCAGTCCTGCCCGTGAACTGCGTTCCCGGTGACGACGAGCAGCCACTGATGCTGGCTTTTCGACTGGTTAAGGCCCTGGAGGAGCACCGGTCCGCGGCGGCGCAACGGCACCACCCACGTAAGCCGGATGCGAAAGCGCTGTCCGCAGTGCAACGGGGCGACCGGGCGGCGATGGCCGAGGCGCTCGCCGCAGCGCTGGCGCAGCCGACACCCGTGACGGTCGTCGTCGACGACGCCCAACATGCCGACGCGGATTCCCTCGCGCTGCTCGACCAGGCCGACCTCAGCCGCGTCCCGCCCGGCACCCGGCTGCTAGTCACGGCAGTACAGCACACGGGGACGGACACGGCGGATCCTTCCCGTGAGCCCGGCGACACCTCGAACCTGCGGAGTTCAGTGCCCCTCCCAGTGCCAGGGTGCGCCCCTGAGCAGCCGGTTCCCGATCCGGCGGTGCGCACGATCATTTTGTCGCGCCTGAGTTCCGAGAGCGTCACGGCCTGGCTCGAGCAGCGCTTGCGGGCCACACCCGACGCCGATCTCGTACAGCAGGCCCAGGTGCTGACCCGCAGCCTTCCCGGGGCACTCGACGCGCTGCTCGTCGCGTGGGTGGCCCAGGGTGCCATCGGTGTGGTCGACCGGCATGCCTTCCTGGTCACCGGGGCGCCGGTGCCCACACTGCCGGACGGTGATCGCCATGTCGCGGCGCTGCGGGCGCTGGGCGAGCCCTGTGGGACAGTGGCCGAGGCGCTGAGCGTCCTGTGGCCGCTCGGCCGAGTGGCCGCGGCGCTGGTGGTGGCGTCGACAGGCCTCACCGCCGAGGTCGTCGACCACGGCATCAGTGCACTGGTCGACGAGGGCATCATGGACGACCTGCACGCACCGGACGGCGCCACATCTCGCGGGTGGACATTTCGCGTGCCGCTTCTGGCACACAGCGTCCGGGAGAGGTTGAGCCCGTTCAACCGCGCCCGACTGTCCGCCGCCGCGGTCGACGCGCTGTGGTCGGCCGGGGCCCCGGGCGACGACACGGCCCCGCCGTCGGTCCTCGCCGAGGCGGACGCGGTGGCCTACCTTCCCAACCGGATCGCCGACGCCGGCCTTCTGGTCGACCGCAAACGCGCTGTGGCGGAACTGACAGCCGCCGCGGGAGCGGTGTACCCCGATCACGGGCGGCGCGGGATGGTGCGCTGGCTCCTCGGAGCGGTCCGCCTCATCGATGAGCCGTCGGCCCGCCAACGGGCGATACTACGCTGCGGCCAGGCGGCCTTCGGTTGCGATGACTTCCGTATGGCCCGAACAGCGGCCGAGCGGATCCTGAACGGTCCGGCCGAGGGTCTCGACGCGCTGACGCTCCACGAAGCCGCCACCCTGCTGGTGGCGTCAGCGGCTGTCGAGCAGGACTGGCAGGCATTGTCCCGGATGGGTACCGCAGAGTGGTGGGAGGGACGGCGGCTACCCGCTCTGGCCACCGTGTCCGGCCGTGTCCAGGCACTGTTGCAGCTAGAGAGGTGGCAGGAGTCACTGACCCTGCTTGCACAGTCCGAGGCGGTGTGGAAAAGCACCCCGGGCACCCGCTCGTTGCTGGAGTTGTTCAGCCGGGTCGGGGAGTTTGTGCTGGGCCGGCCCGGTCGGTTCAGAAAGGATCTAGTCCTGGCGGAGGTGCCGGGCGTGCCACCCAACAAGGCCTTCGCGCAGAACATCGCCCAGTTCAACGTGCTGCTCGGCATCGGCGACCTACGAGAGGGAAAAGCCCTATTGACTGTCCGGGCAATGAAACCCGAATCGCTGCCTGAGCCCAGCCGGTTCCTGTGGCATCACCTTGAGGGCCAGTGGGACGAGGCACTCACGCTGGCGCGCCGGAACCTGGTCAACGGTACGGTGCTGACGGTCGCTCCCGGACACCTTCTGCTCCCTGCCCGAACGGCGGCCATACTTCTCGCACGAGGACGCGTCACCGGCGCGGCCCGACTGATCGACACCGTCCGCAGTCAGCTGAACGGTCCGCTTGAACACGTCCTCGACCAAGCAGACGCAGAGGTACTGCGCACTCTGGGCGAACTCGAGGCGGCCGAGCAGGTACTGCGGCGTGGGCTGCGCGCCGCGGACGAGCGCGGATCCGTCTACGGCACGGACGAACTGTGGGCCTCCCTCGCCGCGGTGCACGCACAGGCGGGCGCCACCGAACGAGCGGCCGGCTGCGTGGCCCACCTGGAACAGCTGGCCGAACAGACAGACAGCAGCCGGACACGGCTGCTGTACCTGCTGACATCCGGCACCGCGGTAAGGCCGGGTTCCGCGGAGGCCGGCCGGCATCTGTGCCAGGCGGTCGGTCTGGCCCGTTCACGCAGTCAGCCGTTCGAGACGGCCGTCACGCTCCTGACCGCGGCGCCCGCAACCGAGGGTCCGGCGAAGCTGCTACACGAGGCGTACGAGTTGTTCGGCGAGACGGGCGCCGCACTGTGGCGTTTCCACACCAGGACCGCAATGCGCGAAGCGAGGTTGGTCATACCGGGCCGCGAGATAGCCACGGAGGAAAACCAGCAGTTGCTGGCCACGCTGCTTGCCGAAGGTCTCACCAACCGACAGATCGCCCAGGTGCTGCGACTGAGCCAGGACGCCGTCGCGAACCGCCTGTCCAGGCTGTTCGCACGTACCGGTATGCGATCCCGCACCGAAGTCGTAACAGCCGTCCTCACTGGCAGCCCACTCACTGGAGACAACCGTTGACCGCTCATGCCAGCTTTCCCTGTCGCCACCGGACGGAGGGTCTTCACAAGCGAAACGAAGTGACCCGGCATGCCACGTCGGCCTCCTGCACCGCGTCAAACGCCGTCGATACCACTCTCCTCCGTCATGCCCTTCGCTCCCGTACTCGCGTTCTCCCCGGCCTCACCTGCGGCATCAGCGTGCCGGCATACCACGTTACGAAGAGACTGCCCAACGGGCGCTCGTGCGCCTACCAGCCACATTCCACACGCCGTGGGGTGTGTCAATTTAAATTTAACGGCTGATCTTGGTTGTTGATGGTCAGTTGTTGCTTGAGGTCAGGCGCCCCTCGAAGGCGATCTGGAACGCGTTGAGGGGTGCTTTCCAGCGCATGGTCCACCGCCTGCGGCCTTTCCCGGTCGGGTCCAGGCTCATCAGTGCCATGTAGATGCACTTGAGGGCGGCGGCCTCGTTGGGGAAGTGCCCGCGGGCGCGAACAGCTCGTTGGATGCGTGCGTTGACGCTCTCGATCGCGTTGGTGCTGCAGATGACCTTGCGGATCTCGACGTCGAAGGAGAGGAAGGGCACGAACTCGGCCCAGGCGTCGGACCACAGCTTCACGATCGCCGGATACTTGTAGCCCCATGCCTCCTGGAACTCCAGGAAGCGTTCCGTGGCTGCGTCCTCGCCGGGTGCGGTGTAGACGGGTTTGAGAGCCTTGGCGATCTTGTCCCAGTCCTGACGGGCGGCGTAACGGAACGAGTTCCGCAGCAGATGCACCACACACGTCTGGACGATCGTGCGAGGCCAGACGGCCTCCCCACGGCCTCGGGCAGACCCTTGAGCCCGTCACAGACCAGCATGAGCACGTCGTCCAGGCCGCGGTCCTTGAGCTCGGTGAACACGTGCAGCCAGAGCGCCACGGGCGATGGCCGCTCTGCGGAACCTGGCCATCGGCAGACTGCGGCTCCTGGGAGCGGACAAAATCGCGAAACCCACCCGAATAATCTGGCACGCACCCAAAAACGCCATTTGGATCTAAGGCATCATAAACAGCCCACTCCTACCGTGTACCGGGTACTTGAAGCCGCTCTGCCCTTGGGCGAAGCTACCTTCGGGACCAGACGCCCGGACCAGGTGAGAGCTCTTATACCACTTCCCAGGACGCAACCAACAACCAATGCACTGTCAGGCAATTCTTGCTGTGTCTTCGGGCAGTTCTGCCTTCTTGTGCTGGTCGACAACCGCGCTGCTGGAAGAGGATCAGGCAAGATTCCGAGCGGTGGTCGTATCACTCACGCCGTCTGCGGTTCTGCCCACTGCATTCACGTACTCATTGACCGGCTGCTGACCAACCTGATCAACAACGGCGCCGATCCACCCTCCCGGCTGATGCAGCCGCATCACGAACGCTGGGAGATCGAGTCCGCGTATTTCGCTTTGCGTCACACTCTGCTCAAGGGACATATGCTGCGTTCGAAGGATCTTGCGGGTGCCACCCAAGAGATGTGGGACCTCCTCGTGCCCTACCAGCCCTGCGATCGGTGATGGTCGCGATGGTGGAGACCTACCCGGCCGAGTCTCCGCCCGGGGCCTGGTAGACGATCGCCCTCCAAGCAGCACGCGACACCGTCGTCCGTGCAATGAGAATGACCCACGGGTGGTCCGATGCGGCAAATCGACCTGGTGAGGCATATCGGTACCGCTGCGCCGCGAAGGCTGTTGACCGCACGGCGGCCACGCGTCTCCACCCGCGTCAGGAAGCACGGGATCTCTCCCGCTACGCCTGGAATGGCTACGACCGCCCGCCGGCACGGCCCGAAGCCCTTTAGCAGCATCAGCCTTGCACCTGCACCTGCAGACTTGTGCCACCAAAAACCCACATCGCGCCCCTCCGCGGGGTGGCACAGCCCGTGGCCGCCTCCAAGTGCGGCACAGATTTGCTCGCACCTTCAGCGGCGGGATTGACTTTTAAGCTAACACTGTTAGCTTTTAGATAACGAGATTAGCCAACAAGGCTGACAGACCATATGGAGGTAGTCGTGACCGAGTTCCTGAAGGTTGACGGTGGGACCATCGCGTACGAGGTGAGTGGCGCCTCCGGGCCGCTGGTCGTGCTCGCCCACGGTATGGGCGACAGCCGCGAGGCCTACCGGTTTTTCACCCCCGCCCTGGTGGAAGCCGGATACCGAGTCGTCGCGGTGGACCTGCGCGGCCACGGTGAGTCCAGCGTTGGGTGGGCGTCCTACACCCGCACCGACCTCGCGGGTGACCTGATCGCCCTGGTGAAGCACCTCGGCGGGCCGGCGGTACTCGTCGGCCACTCCATCGCCGGCGGTGCGGTCACGATCGCCGCGGCCAAGGCCCCGGAGCTCGTCACCGCGGTGGTCGAACTCGCGCCCTTCACCCGAAAGCAGGAAGTCCGGCTCGGTGACCTGCGGGTGGCCGGCTACCGCCGCGGCGCGACCCACCTCATGGGCACCACCATCCTCGGCAGCACCAGGCAGTGGGCCAAGTACCTGGACGCCGCATACCCCGGTCCCAAGCCCGGGGACTGGGACACACGCCTGGGGCAGATCACCGCGATGCTTCAGGAGCCCGGCCGGATGAAGGTCCTGCAGGCGATGGGCAAGATCTCCCCCGCCGACGCCGGTGAGCAGCTGGCCAACGTCACCTGCCCGGTACTTATCGTGCAGGGCAGCCTCGACCCCGACTGGGCCTCGCCGCAGGCCGAGGGGGAGGCGATCGTCGCCGACCTGCCGACCGGACTGGGTCGGCTGAAGATGATCGAGGGAGCCGGTCACTACCCGCACGTCCAGTTCCCCCAGCAGACCCTTACCGCCGTCCTGGCCTTCCTGGCCAGCGTCGGTGTCTAGGGCAGGCCTGGACGCGGCCACGATCACCGCCGCCGCCGCCGACCTCGCCGACGAGATCGGCTTCAGCGGGCTGACCATGAGACGGCTCGCCGAACGGGTCGGGGTGTGTGCCCCCTCTCTCTACAAGCACATCGCCAGCCAGGATGACCTCCACCGGCGCATCGCGGCACTCGCCTTCGACGAAGCCGCCGACGCGATCGGCACCGCTATCCAGGGCCGCGCCGGCAGCGACGCCCTGGCCGCCGCTGCCAGAGCCCTGCGCGACTTCGTGCTCACCCACCCCGGCCGCTACGCGGCCACCCTCGGCCTCACACCGACCGGTCCCGACGACCCGATCATGCTCGCCTCCAGACGAGGAATCGGACCCTTCGAAGCGGTACTGCGGGGATACGACATTCCCTCACAGGACATGACCCACGCGCTGCGGGCGGTGCGCAGCGTCTTCCACGGGTTCGCCAACCTGCAGGCATCCGGCGGACTCCAGTGGTCCACCGACGTCGCCGAAAGCTTCGAGTGGCTCATCGACCTCGTCGATCGCGGCCTTCGCGCCACCGCGGACACAGAGTCCGCCGGTCATCACCGGTAGACCACACGCTCGCTGGACCGCCACCCCCCTTTCTCCCCGCCCCCGCCAGAAGTGGAAACCGTCATGGACGCAGTGCTCACGGCCGTCATAGACATCGACGCCACCCCGGAAGAGGTATGGAACGTCCTCACTGACTTCACCGCCTACGGCGAGTGGAGTACCTTCTCCGCAGCCGAGGGAACCGCTCAAGTCGGAAACCGACTGACCATGCGCATGCCAGGCATGACCTTCAGGCCCACGGTCACCGTCGCAACACCCGGCCAGGAGCTGCGGTGGGCCGGCACGCTCGGCACGAAGCGGCTCTTCCATGGCCAACACTCCTTCGTCCTCTCCTCCAACCACGACGGCACCACCTGCCTGACCAACCGCGAAGAGTTCTCCGGCATCCTGGTCACCCTGACCCGGCGGTTCTTCAAGACACCCAAGCGCGACGGGTACGCCGCGTTCAACAAGTGCCTCAAACAGCGAGTGGAAGTCTTCACCGAGCGCAGCACCTGGTGACGACGCCCTTCACCTGCCGGCACGACAGGATCCCGCACCTGCCGATTCCGCTGAGCGACCCGCTACAACTTCACCGACGGCACTCCCGCCCGAGCAAATCAGCCTATTTGCCTACGAATGGCGATCAACTATGCCGGCCTCCGGGGCACGACAACCGGTGTCCGCAATCAACGGGGCCCCGTTCTTCATGGGCCCCGTTCTTCATGGGCCCCGTTCTTCATGGGCCCCGTTCTTTCGGCTGCCCCGGTTGCGACCCCTGTGAACTGCAAAGCCGCCGATTCCGTTCCACAGAAGGGCGACCGCTGTCCCACTGTCATAGTCGGCAACGGAATATCCCGTCTCCCCGCCACGACCACAGCCGAGGAAGACTGAATGAGACTCACGATCGTGGCGGCAACTGGAGGCATCGGCAGCCAACTCCTCACGCAGGCCATCGAAGCCGGCCATGAGGTCACAGCCGTCGTGAGAAACCCCAACAGGTTGTCCGACACGCCGATGCGCACCGTAGTCGCCGATCTCACGACCGCGGACCCGGCAGTCCTGCGCTCGGCAGTCACCGGAGCCGACGCGGTCCTCTCAGGACTCGGCGCTCGATCGGGCGCCGAAGCCGGCGTCGCCTCGCAAGGAACCCAAGCGATCGTCCAGGCCATGCAGGAGACCGCCGTACGACGCATCATCGCCGTCAGCGCGGCATCGGTCGGCACCATAGCGTCGCCCCGACGCCCCGACCCGCCCAGACACAACCCCGGGGACGGATTCTTCATGCGACACCTGGCAGCCCCGATGGCCAAGGCGGCATTCCGCAGACACTACGACGACTTGGCCCTGATGGAAGACCTCCTGCACGACAGCAACCTGGACTGGACCATCACCCGCCCACCTCGACTGCTCAACAAACGCCTGAAGAAAACCTACCGAACAGCCTACGAACAAAATGTCCGCACCGGCATGTTCATCTCCCGCGCCGACGTAGCCCATCTCATGCTCGACGCCCTCGACACCCCCGAGACAATCCACCGCATCATCGGTATCGCCTACTGACAACGCCCCGCCGATCCGACCAAACACCAGCCACCCTGACTGACACAGTCCACCACCCACACGAAGCAGACGCTCCGACGCGAGGCGAACGCACGCCCGGCACGCCCGAATCAGAACAAGCGCCCCGCCGTGCAACAGGACAGGCAACGTGAGACATCGACGGCACCACCGCAACACATTCATCGCAGCCGGCGTGTACAACATCGCCTGGGGATGCCTTGGCGTCGCCGATCCCCAATGGTTCTACCGCCTCAGTGGCCTGCCCCTGTCGAACTCCCCTCAAATTTTCGCCACCCTCGGCATGGTGCTCGGCTTGTACGGCTTGCTCTACCTTGAGGTGGCCATATGGCCTGAACGCGGCTGGTCGATAGCCGCCGTCGGACTGAGCGGCAAGGTACTGGGGCCACTTGGCCTGGCCTGGCTCATCGTCACTGGCGTCTGGCCCGTCAGCACAGTCGTCATCGTGATCACGAACGACCTAGTCTGGTGGGTGCCCTTCACCTGGTACCTCTTCGACGGCTGGTCCGACTTCCTCGCCACCTCTGGCCTCGACCGCCGCAAGTAGCTGTCTTTGTAACTGAGGTTTGCCGATAGACCGGCGGTCCGATTGCTTAGATTCAACCGGTCAAGGCAACACTCTCGGCCGGGGTGTGGAATCCCAGGCACTTGCGGGGGCGGTTGTTGAGATTCGCCGCGATGGCATCAAGGTCGCCCTGGCTGAATGTCGAGAGGTTCGTCCCTTTGGGCAGGTACTGCCGGAGCAGCTTGTTGGTGTTCTCGTTGGTGCCGCGCTGCCAGGGGCTGCGCGGGGCTGCGAAGAACACGTCGACGCCGGTGTCAGTGCTGAGACGCTTGTGCGCTGCCAGTTCCATGCCGCGATCCCAGGTCAGCGTGCCGCGTAGTCGGGAGTCCATGCGCGTGTATGTCTCGGCCAGAGCTGGAACGACCACGTTGGTGTGGCGGCTGGCGAGTTTCACGACGGTGAGGAACCGCGTCTTGCGGCCGACCAGTGTGGCGACCTGGCTGTTGTTCGAGCCGATCACGAGATCGCCCTCCAGGTGCCCAGGCTCGCTGCGGTCCTCCGCGGCCTGGGGCCGCTCCTCGATCGGCCGGGCATCGGTGATCTGTGAGCGCCATTGTCCCTTCACTGTGTGTCGCTTGTTCTTCCGGATCGGGCGGCCGGTGCGAAGCCGTTTGCAGACCTCGCGGGGGATCACTTTCCACCGGGTGGTGTAGACCGACCGGTAGATCGTCTCGTGGCTGATCTCCATCGCCGGGTCATTGCTGTGATAACGACGGAGGTGGCCGACTATCTGCTCGGGTGACCACTCCTCGCAGAGCAGGGTCAGTACCGTCTGCCTGAGCGCCGGTCTGGCAGACGAGCAGGCACTGTTTCGGGCGCCGGGCGCGGTCAAGTGCCCATTCCTGCGCAGCGATTGCCCGGTATACCTCGCGTCCGCCGTTGTTGCCGACTTCACGGCTGATCGTCGACACCGCCCGCCCCAGCAGTCCGGCGATCGCCCGGTAGGAATGGCCGGCACAAAGACCGCGTGAGATCTCTTCCCGCTCCCCCAAGGTCAGGCTTCCAGCTCGCGCCTTGCGGGGCGCGGGAGCGATTCCTCCGTGGTACTTGAGGACGGTGAACACCGAGCCGGGTGGTTTGCCGATCTGTCTCGAGATGACGCTGATCGACTCCCCGGCCCTCCACCGCCGCCACAAGTCGGCCTTCATCTCGTCCGACATCCCCGGCCGCCCAATCTCGCCACGTAACCCGTCCTCAACCAGCACTGTTGCTCTGACCGGTTGAGTCCAGCCCATACACCAGCCTTCGGCTCGCCGAGCACCTGGCCACCGCCGGCATCGCGGCATCGATCGGCTGGGTCGGCGACGCCTACGACAACGCCCTCAGGGAATCCGCGATCGGCCTGTTCAAGACTGAGCTGATCAAGCCGGGGCGGCCCTGGAGGGTCACGTCCCCGGTCGTGGTGTAGCCGATCACGGCTTTTCGCCTCCGGCCCTGGGTCCGAAGGGCACGTCCCGCCATGGGATCCCCGGCAGTTGTCGTCGGTCGCGGCGGCGTGAGCCACAACAGGCCGCGCAGGACGGGTAATCAGGGCCGCGACCTGGGCGTTCCGCATGCTTGATCGGCTACACCACGTGGCGGGACACCGCCCCCTTGTACTGCCACCGCCGACTCCACGGTGAAATAGGGCACATCCCGCCCGTCGAATACGAGACCAACTACTACCGAGAAACCACGAAACAGCAGGTCACAACCACAATCTGATGTCTCTACCGAACCCGGAACGGTTCAGTGCTTCTACTTCGACGCCTGCGAGCTTGATGAGGACAATTGGACCGAGGGCTTCGTTCGAGTTCTGCCGGGCGAGTAGGCCGATGGGCAGAGTCCCGGTGGGATGCCGTTCCGTGGCCACGCAAGCCCCAGGGCTTCGGCGTAGGTGCATGACGTTCGGTTCGTGATCATTCGAGGCCGAGGAGTGCGAGGGGGCGGCGAGGGTCGCGGGCGTTGCGGCGGAGGCCGGAGGCGATGTTCTTCACTCCGGCCGTGCGGAGGGCTCCGATGGCGAGGTTGCGCCAGGTGGCCATCGCGCGGGGTGCGTTGCCGGTCCGCAGCTGGGAGGCGTCCTCGGCGAAGGTGGTGTCGCGGACGTGGTGCAGAGCCTCGATCTTCCAGTGGTCGCGGACGAGTTGGGCGAGCTGGGCCGCGGTGGCCTGCTCGGCGGTCAGGCTGGTGACGCCGTAGACCGTCTTGACGGTGGTCCTGCCGGTCTTGCGGTCGGTGCGCCGGCGCTTGATCTGGACAGCCTGGCGGGCTCCGGGGAAGAGGAGGCTGTTGACAGTCGCGGCCTTGATCCGGCGGATCTCCGAGCGGCCTTGACCGGTTCCCCGGGCGCGACCCTGAAGCGGGATGCCTTTCCAGGGAAGGGACTTGAGCTGGCGGCGCAGCTTCTTCTGGTTGTCCTTGACGATCACGATGTAGTGGGCGCGGCGGCCGAGGAGATAGTCAGCGTGCTCGCGCTGAGTGTGCATGGCGTCGCTCGTGACGACGGTTCCTGCCAGGTCGGCGACGGTGTCCAGCAGCGGCTGGAAGCAGGTGATCTCGTTCGTCTTCTCGCCGACGTCCAGCTGGGCTAGGACCAGGCCGGTGGCGTGGTCGAGTGCGGCGAGCAGGTGGATCTTGCGGCCGTTCGCTTTTGCCGTCCACCGCGAGGCCGCGCAGCGCGGTCACCTTCGGGCGGCGGTCGGCAAGCCAGCGTCCGACCGCCCGGTCCAGCGCGTCGCCGTCGATGCGGGCCAGTAGCCGCCGGACCGTCGTTTCCGCAGGCAGGAACCGCTTCGGGAACAGTGGATCGAGGCGTATGCCGAGGCGTTGAAGGATGTGCGGCGGGGCATCGGCGATCCACTCGCTGACTGCCAGCACAGAGGTCGCCCCCGCCAGAACCGCGCACGCGGTCAGCGCGAGCACGGAAACCAAAGCGTACCGTACACCGCGTGGGTCTCGTGGGTCGGGCACCTCAGCCAGCCGCTCCAGCAGGCGCGGGGCCTCGGCGAATACGACCTCGGGATACTCGCGGAGCTGGTCAAGGGCAGGCGGGATCAGCGATGATGCGTCGGCAGGCACGGTCTTCCACTCGGATCACGGGGCGTCAAGAACTCCATGATCTTGGAAGCCGTGCCTGTCACGTTCCGGGGGCACCGTCGAGCTGACAGATCGCCACAAACCGGGCGTCACGCGACTACGCCGAAGCCTTGCCCGGGCGGCCTGCCCTGCGTGGGGCACCAGAGCACCGTGGCGCAACCGACGCGGGCGAAATCTTCCCGTGCCTCGTTCGTGAATCCAGGGTGATCCGGGGTGCAGGGCCGCGGTGGAGCGTCCTCCTGATCAGACCTGGCCCTCGGCAGGTGCTGATCGCCGTTCGAACCACAGGTGGGCGAGGACGACCAGGGCCAGGCAAACCACCAGGGTCCGGCTACTGAGGGCGGAGGCGAGCAGGCCGAGCAGGAGGGGGACTGCGACACCGGTGATGACCCGCGAGATCGTCCTTTGCGCATCCGAACTGTTGCTGGCGACGCCTGTGACCACGCCGAGGGTGAAATAGGCCGCCACCGCACCACACAGAAGCCAACGATGGGGACCAGGCAGTGGATCGGCGCCGTGGCTGACCACCGATGAGAGCGACACGCCCAGGGTGGCGACGACCCCGGTGACCAGGCAGTGCAGCCCAAGGGCGGCGCGAGTAGAGATGCGGCCGGCGCGCAGGTGCGGCAAGCCAGCGTATCCGAACACGACAGAAAGGCCGAACAGGCCAGCCAGCAACACGAACGACGCGAGTGCGGTGGTCAAGAGGCCGATGGCGTACTGGGCATCGGACGCAGAGTTCACGACCTGCACCACCGATTCGCCGAGCACAATGATCACGAAGAGTCCGAGCCGCTCGGAGAGGTGAGTCGAATCGACCGACACCCCTTGAATGACCGGTCCCGTTCCGCCGGGGCCACCGAACCGGCGCCGCGAAGTGGCTTGCGCGGTGAATCTCGCTTGGGCCTGCTCGAAAAGCTTGTTACCGGAGACGACCAGGATCAGCAGCAGGTCCAGGCCTACCCCCACAGCCCAAAGAGTGAGCTTCCACCGCTCCTCGACCCATATAGATATGAACCACGGAAGCAGCCCTACCGAGTACTGCACCACTGGGAAGTCCAGCAAGACCTCGCCCCGGCGCCACGAGTGAGCGCCGTAGATCCGCGTCGCGAGGTACGCGATCGCAAAGACAGCCAGCGGGCGAAGGTCGTGCCCGTGCCCGAGCACGGCGTGCGCCACCCCCGGTACCGACGCAGCCATCACTCCGAGGCCAAACATCCCAATCATCAGCCGTACCACACGGGTTTGCGCTGCTGAGACATTGCTGTACAGCATAAACGTCGTCCACGACAACCAAAACGCGAGGTACAACAGCGCGTAGAGACCAAGCCCCGCGCCGTTCAGTTCAGTTCCGAGCGCATGCGTCAGGGCTGCCACACCCGCCGCCGCCACAAGGTCGAAGAACAGCTCGGCCCAGCTCGCATGCCGTTCGACTTTTGTATCTACAGGTTCATCCGCGATATTCAGGTCAGTCACGGACCGTAGCATAGTTCTGCAACAACCTTCACCGTCTGGCCCGGGGGCGGTTTCTGAGAGGGCGTTAAGTCCCGTTCCTGGTGATGTGGTGTCGCTCGTTCGTGGGTGATGGGACGGTTCCACGCTCGTGTCATGTCGTGTGCATGATGGGGTCGCGGGCATGGAACGGATGCCGTACGCAACCGACTTGTCCGACGAGCCGTGGGCGTTGATCGAGCCGCTGGTCACCGCGTGGAAGCAGGAGCGGGTGGCACGGTCGGCGACCGGGGACCCGGGCTCCTGCGACCTGCGCGAGGTCGTGAACACGCTGCTCTACCAGAACCGGACCGGCTGTCAGTGGCGGCTCCTGCCACACGACCTCCCGGCCTGGTCTGCGGTGTTCTACTACTTCACCCTGTGGCGCCAGGACGGCCTTGACCAGGGGATCCAGGAGATCCTGCGCTGCCAGGTGCGGGAGCGAGCCAGACGATTAGAGGACCCGTCCCTGGTGATCATCGATACCCAGTCCGTCCGCGTAGCGGCCGGGGTGCCGAAGAAGACGACGGGACTGGACGCGAACAAGAAGAGGCCCGGCAGGAAACGCGGGCTCGCCGTCGACGTGCTGGGCCTGATCATCGGCGTGGTGGTCCTGCCCGCCTCCGCGCATGACAACGAGGCCGGCATCGCCCTGCTGGACCAGGCAATGGAGCGGTGCGGGCTGCGCCTGGAGAAGGCCCTGGTCGATCAGGGTTTCAAGGATGCCGTGATCATCCATGGCGCAGTGAACGACGTCACCGTCGAGGTGGTGCGGCGCAACTCCGCTGACGAGGGCAAAGGCTTCGTCCCGCAGCCGAAGCGGTGGGTGGTCGAGCAGGTCAACGGCACCCTCATGCTGCACCGGCGCCTGGCCCGCGACTACGACCACCGGCCCGACAACGCCGCCTCCCGCGTCTACTGGGCCGCCACCGCCGGCATGCTCCGGCGCCTCACCGTCCCGAGCCCCACCTGGCGGGACGAGATGGAGCTGGCCGCGTGAACGTCTGCGAACTCCTGCGACTGCTGCAGGCCGAGCACGACGAGACCGCCGCCCGCGCCGACCAACTGCGCGAACAGATCGCACAGTTCACCACCGCCCTCACCGAGACCGAGGTCCGCCTGACCGAACTGGCCGCCACCCGCAAGGTCATCGACGGCCTCGCCCCTCGCGGCCACGAACCCGCTCCCGTGGAGAACGCCACCATCTAGCAGCGCATCGTGACCACGTTCAACGAGCACTCCGGGAAGGTGTTCCGCGTCCGCGATCTGCACGAACACCTCGGCCTGCCCACGGACGAGCCCTCGATCAACGTCACCCGCTCCCGCCTGGGCCGACTCGTCCGCCAGGGACTCCTCGAACAACCCGGACGCGGCCAATATCAGAAACGGACTTAACGCCCTCTGAGTCGCAGGTCAAGCCCTGGTGAATGACGCAACGGGACGTCCTGATAGATCAACTTGTGTCGAGCAAGCAGATCATCGGGAATCCCGTTGCAGGAGAAGTCTGTCATCACCCGGTGGGATCAGCACAGACACCCGAGGGGCGAGGACCTGCGGCTGAACGTCATGTGCGCGATCGAGGTCGGCGGTCACGTGCTGCTGGCCACTGGCGGCTCGGATGCGACCGTACGGCTATGGGACCCCAGGACAGGGGAAGCTGTGCGGGCCCTCAGTCGCCGTGCGGAGCCGGTGCTCAGGCTGTCCCCGCTGGAGGTGGACACGGGGATCAGTCGGCGCAGGTCGGAGTGGAGGGGTATCCCACAGTTGTATGGCATCGCCTGTCGTGCAGGCGAGCAGTGACCGGCCTTTGGTCGTTAACACCGGTCTCGATCAGGAAGTTGGCCGCCGCGGAACGCGCGAACGCGCGCAGGTGGGCCTCCGCCGGGCGGCTACCGTGCAGTGCCGTGATGGCGACGCTCCAGAGGGAGAGCGGTAGCCCTGAAACTTCGGCGTAGGCGAGCGCAGCGAGCACCGTTTCGGCGGCAATGCCGTCGATCGAGGGCAACCCTGTCAGGTATTCGCGCAGTGCCGCCGCGACCGTGGGTTCGAACGAGATGTCCGCCGGGGCCTTGGCTACCGTGTCGCGCAATCCGCGGGCACGGGAGGTCAGTCCGGCCACCAGGAAGTTACCATCGGCCAACCGGGCGATACGGGCGGCGACGGGGCGGGCCACGCGGTCGTCGGCGTAGGGGTTGCCTGGTCTCTCATCGCCAAGCAGTTGCAATGACGCTTGGGCGTATGCCGCGAGATCGGCTTCCTCGAAGTACGCGGGGTTGTCCAGGTCGATCACGCGTGCGGCGTCGCCGAAGGCGGCAATCAGGTCTCCTTCATCGTCTCGGCGCCTGCTGCCAATCATGACGCGTACATGCAGGTCCGCGCACGTTTCGGCGAGCGGAATGGCGATCTGGCGGGCGATGAGCCGGGCCTGCTTGGCGCTGGTCGCCTCGTCTAGCGCGTCGATGACGACAGTGAAGGGTGCCCCTGAGGCCTCGGCGAGCGCCGCACGCAGGGCGGGAGCGAGATCGCCCACAGCTTGCGGAATCGCCGCAGAAGCGGCGCGGGCAATCTCACGGGCGACTTCGAGTGCGATCTTGCCCTTGGCGTGGACGGCGCAGGACACAGAGCCGAGAGGGGCACGTACGGCGTCGTCCGCCTGGGGCAGAGTCGCCGCGATGGCGGTGTCGGCAGACGTCACGACCCGCCCGAGTACGGCCGATTTTCCCACCCCAGGTGATCCGGTGATCACCAGTACATGCCTGGGAGCCTCATCGGCGGTTATCCAGTCGACGATCTCGGTCAGGGCCGCGGTGCGACCGCGAAACCGGAAACCTCTCTCAGCGTCCGTGCTGACGCCACGCGCCCGCGGCTTCCAGTGCCGCCCTGCCTCGGGGTCGTCCTCCAGGGTCCAGCCCCAGGCGGCGAGTGCGCTTTCGCCTGCGTCTTGAGCCGACCACTCCGTCACGGCAGACAACTTCTCGTCAGGAAGGCACTTGTCTGCCTGGAACAGTGTCAGGGCGAGGGCGTCGCCGCGGCTGTTCGCCTGGCCCACCATGCCGACCACCGCCTGGTAGGTGGGCGACCACAGGGCGGCGCCGCTGTAGCCGGGGCGCACCAGGTACCGCGAGGCGGTGTCCAGTCGGATCCAGCCATGACCCAGCTTCTCTCCCACCTCCCCGTCGGAAGAACTGCCGAAGACGTCGTCGGGAAAACCGAAGGACCACCAGGGCTCGCCCACGAGGTCTCCGGCGGTGGGACGGCGCAAGGGTGCCGCCGACTCGCCGGGAACGCAGTCTGCGAGCACCAGGATCGCGACGTCCTGTGTGTGCCGACTGCTTTCCGGTCGCGGCGCGATCACCTCGCGCTCCCGAGATCGCGTCGCTTGTCGAGAAGCACGTGGCCACCGTGCGCAAGGCACTGCACCGGTTCATCGACGGCGGGTTCGAGGCCCTGGCGGAAGCGCCTCGTCCGGGCCGGCCGCCGCGCTGGATGCGCGAGGACCTGGACGCGTTGGAGGAGATGCTGGACGAGGCCGTGGTCCGAGGCGTGATCTGGACGTTGCCGGCGCTCGCCGAGTGGCTGCGCCGCGAGCGCGGGGTCGACGTGGATTCCTCGTGGCTGTCGGCAGTGGTGATACGCAGGCCGCCGAACCTCGAGACGGACTCCTCGATCCGGTAGGCGGAGGCGGGCGGAGCGCCAGGTGTTGCCTGACGCCTCCTGCTTGCGCTTGAGCACGCCGCTGCGCTCGGCCGACGGCTTGGTCATCCCCAGCACCACGCCAACCTTGGCCCACGGGCTGAGTCGGTCACCTGCGGCTTCACTGAATCCAGAGCCACGCGCAGCTGCGGCAGGAGCGAGAGGGCGGCCAGCGCGGTGTCCTGGTCGACGCGGTGTCGTCCAGCGCCGCGGCGAGCGCGCCGGCAGGCGGCATCGGGGCGGCGGAGCGGCGCCAGGCGGCCAGGTGCTCACCGCCTGCGAAGCAGAGAGTGGGCCTCTTCAGGGAGTGAGAGCGGACGGACTGGGGAGGGGGGTGAGACGGAAGATCCGGATCTCACGTTCGGTTCGCTCCTGGTAGGCCCCGTAGGGCGGCCAGAAGGCGACGATGTCGGCCCAGGCCTGGTCGCGCTGCTGGCCGACGAGCTGAGCTGCCGTCACCCTGATGTCCCGGCCTGCCCAGCTGATGCTCGCGTCTGGGTGCTTGCGGAGGTTCGCGGTCCAGGCGGGATGGCCGGGCTTGCCGAAGTTGCTTCCCACCAGCAGCCAGGTGCCTTCGTGCTCTTCGCGTACGCAGACCAGGGGGGTGGTGCGGAGCTGCCCGCTCTTGGCGCCGGTCGTGGTCAGGATGAGCCCGACTTTCGGGCGGGGCAGGGTGAGGAGCATCTTCCGGCCGCCGGTGAGGCGGTGAAGCGCGCGGTCGAGGTGGGGGATGACGTGCGGGGCGAGGGTGGCGAAGGCGCGGGTGGCCATCACTCGCTGGGCGAGCCTGATGGCCAGGTTGTCGGTCATGTCGAGGTGTGCCTTTCAGCGTGCTCGTGCGGTGGCAGAACGGGAGGGGGCTGGTGAGAGGACGGTGTCGTCGGTGGTCCGGATCTCCTCGGTGCGGAACCAGTTGCTGTGGCTGCCGAGCGGCACCCGGGTCGGGAGGTGGACAACGGCGGTGGCGGACCGGTGAAGTCCTGCGCGTCGATGAGGACGAGAGCGCTGGTTCCGTCGGTCCGGTCGTGCTGCAGGTGGGCGATCCAGCCGTCGTCCTCGGTGTCGCCGCCGTGGCGTGGGATGAAGACCGGTTCGGTGGTGGCGTGCCCGGGGCACCAGGCGGACGGAGAAGTACGTCTTGCGAAGCCGCTCCAGCAGTGGGATGGCGGCGTCGCGGTCCTGCACGCTCGCCGCCGTCACCGCGACGGCCAGGCCGAGGCCGAGGCAGTCCACCACCAGGTGCCGCTTGCGGCCGCCCACCTTCTTCCCGCCGTCCCAGCCGGAGGTGGAGCGCGGGATGTCCGCCGCTGCCCGCACTGACTGTGAGTCTACGATGGCAGACGTCGGATCCGAGGAACGGCCTTCCCTCTGGCGGATCTTGTCGCGCAGCCGGTCGTGGAGCTCGGCGAGCAGACCCGTGACCTGCCAGCGGCGGGCGAAAGCATCCACGCGCCGATATGGCGGGAAGTCCGCGGGGAGGTTGGCCCACTTGACGCCGTTGTCGACCACGTAGCGCACTGCGTCGAGTATCACGCGGTGGCAGTAGCCCTCCGGCCGCCCGCCCCGGCCCTCCAGCCAGGCCGGAACCGGCAGCACCGCCCGGATGGCCTGCCACTCGGCCTCCGTCATGTCGGAGACGTAGCACGCAGTGCGCTCCGGCCGGTCCGCCGCGTTGCCGAACCTGTGCGCGAGGCAGTCACACGATGGGGACGACAGGTTGGACTCCACGCGCGCGAACGCGAAAGACTGTGGCAACAGGGCCTCCTGGCGCTTGGTTTGGTTCGAACCCCCGAGATACCAAGAGGCCCTGCTGTCATGCGCAGACCAACACCGTTACGTTTACTTCCGTGAGCGGTTTGCAAGTCCGTGCTCGAAGAACGTGATGACGGTGTGGATGGTGTAGTTCTGGCTGGTCGTGGGGTGTTGTCCGGTGTTCGGTCCGTACTTGCTGGTGGGGTTCTTGCGGGTGCGGGCCTTGACGCGGTGCCGGTGGCGGGCGGGGTGCAGGGACTCGAGGGCGGCCCTGCCGATGGTGCCGACGAGGTCGGCGGGTCCGGCCGGGGGCAGGATTCCGGTCGCGGTGGTGACAGTGTCGGCGGCGGTGGTCTGCAGGACTGTGAAGCTGATGCGGTCCATGTCCAGTCCGGGCCGGGTGCAGGCGGTGTCGGCGGCTGCGCGGATCAGCGTCTGGTAGATGGTGAGCAGGGCGTAGACCTCCTGGTCGAGGCCGGTCAGGCTGCGCGAGCGCAGGACACGGCCGTCCAGCATGGTCGCCTTGATCGAGAAATAGGCCGTCTCCGTCTGCCACCGCTCGTGATAGAGAGCCACGAGCCCGGCGGCTGGGTGGGCGGCCGGGTCGAGGAGGCTGGTGAGCAGGCGCCACTGCTCGGTGCGGACAGTGCCGTCGGCCAGGGTGACGGTGACGGACGCCTCAATGACGCGGACGGTCAGCAGGACGGGCAGGACGCCGTAGCCGATCCGGGCGAGGTAGGAGCCGTCGCCCAGGTGCCGGAAGGGGGTAGGGATACGGCGGGCGGAGGAGCGCACCAGGAACTGTGCGCCGGTGGCCTGGATGTCCCGGGTGAACTCGTTCGCATCGAAGCCGGCATCGGCCAGCAGGAGCATTGTGCGGTCCAGGACGCTCAACAGGCGGCCTGCGTAAGTGAGTTCGCCGTCACGCTCCGGGCCGAACGCGGCGGCCAGCACGGCACGGGTGCCGCACTCGACCAGGACCACCAGTCGCAGCAGCGGGTAGCCGAACTCCATGATTTCGCCTGTCCGCTTGGGATAGCGCCAGGTGAGTGCCTCCTCGTCGGGCACGTGGAGCAAGGTTCCGTCCATGGCCACGGTCCGAAGCCCTCGATAGAACGAACCGGGCTGCCCGAGGTGGGCGACGGGCCCGGCGAGGATCTCGAACAACCGCCGCAGCGGTGCCGCTCCTATTCGCCGTCGGGCCCTGGACAGCGAGGAGACGGCAGGACGCACCAACGGCAGTCCCTCCAGCCCCGCCGTCAACTTGCCCCACACGCCCCGATAGGAGCAGTCCTCGAACAGGGCCAGCGCGAGGACGAAATAGACCACGACCCGGGACGGCAGCAGCCGAAGCCGCTTCTCACGCGACCCGGTCTCCTGGAGCCGGGCGGTGACCGGGGCCTCGGTGCGTACGAAGTCCTCGATCTCCTGGCCACTTGAGAAGCACAGCGTGGTGGGCGTGATGGAGATGCCGTGTTCCTGAAGGAGTCGTCGGACCTCCTTGATGGAAGGGCCGATGGTCCGTTGGCACAGGCCCATCAGCTCGGCCAGCAGGTTCTGCGAGCACACGTGCCGGAGGTAGATCACACTCAGCAGAAAGCGGTCGGCGGGGGCGAGGACCGGGCGTTTGTTGTCTCCGGCCCCGTGGCGGCGCGGGCCGCAGTTTGCGGTACAGGCGTTCCTCACGCAGGGAGCCCAGCTCGGGCGTGATCTTCCCGCACAGAGCCGTGAGTTCCTCCCGGCTCATCCCGGTCAGGGCCGGCGCGGACAGCAGATCAAGCACTCGTCGGCGGGCCGCATCCTGGTCCGTGACCTGTGCGGGCTCCTCGTCGTGGGGGCCGTCGGGGCGGACGGTGTAGTTCCAGGCGCCGTGCGTCTCGTGGTACTGGATCGGCAGGCTCTTCAGCTGAGCTTTGCTGATCGCGATGCCCAGGGGGTAGCGACCGGTGCTTAAGAGATCGTCTCATTTGGCGAGTCGGCGGTAGCAGATGAGGGTGCAGGCGATGCTGGTGAAGGCTAGGCAGTGCTCGGCTTTGCGTTCGTAGCGGCGGTGCAGTCTCCGGCAGCCGGCAAGCCAGGCCATGGTGCGTTCGATGGTCCAGCGGTGCCGGCCGAGTCGCTGGGAGGACTCGATGCCCTTGCGGGCGATGCGGTGGGTGATTCCGCGTAAGCGGAGCCATCGTCGCAGGTGGTCGTAGTCATAGCCCTTGTCGGCGTGCAGCTTGGCGGGCCGGCGTCCGCGCGGGCCGCGGCGGGAGCGGATCGGCGGGATGCCTCGCACGAGGGGCTGGAGGGCTTGGCTGTCGTGCAGGTTCGCGCCGGAGATTCCGATGGAGAGGGGCAGACCGGTCCGCTCGGTGATCAAGTGGATCTTCGACCCTTTCTTGCCCCTGTCTACAGGATTCGGACCCGTCAGCTCCCCCCTTTCAAGGCCCGCATGTTCACCGAGTCGATGGCACAGCGGGACCAGTCCAGCTCGCCGCGTGCGCCCAGTTCGTCCAAGACCAGGCGGTGGAGCTTGGCCCATACCCGGGCCTTGCTCCACTCACCGAACCGCCGGTGGGCTGTCGGCCCCGAAGGCCCGAACGAAGGAGGCAACTGCCGCCAAGTACACCCCGACGTCGCCACGAAGATGATCGCCGCCAGAACTTCGCGGTCTCCGTACCGCCGTCGGCCACCCCCCTGCGGCCGCGAGGGAGCAGGCGGCACCACCCGCTCAAACAATTCCCACAACTCATCTGGCACCAGACGCTCAACAATCCCCACGGCACCAGACTACCGAACACGCCAAATGAGACGACGTCTCAGCCGTCGACACGACATGGCTCTACCTCGCCACGGTGATCGACATCTGCTCGAGGAAGGTGGTGGGCTGGTCGATCGCCGACCACATGCGCACCTCCCTGGTCACCGACGCGATCGAAATGGCTGTGGCACCCGCGGCGGCCGGACACCAGTCGAGTTCAAGCGGCAACTGATCACGTCGCGTACGCTGTCACTCGTCGCATGAAACCCGGTGTCCACTCCCAGGGATCAACCTCACCCCCTCCCTTTCCCCCTCTTGTGGCTTTGGCTGCGACTCTGAGGGTTTTGATACTGCGACGACGAACCGCCCGCCGACGAACCAAACCCCGACTCCACGTACTGCGACTGAGCAGGATTGGTCGGATACTGACCCTGCGACGACGAACCAACCGCCGACGAACCAAACCCCGACTCCACGTACTGCGACTGAGCAGGATTGGTCGGATACTGACCCTGCGACGACGAACCAACCGCCGACGAACCAAAC
>NZ_JBEXCW010000066.1:0-12977 GCF_040605435.1 Streptomyces sp. NPDC005574 | reverse complement strand
AACCCCGACTCCACGTACTGCGACTCAGAGTCGGCCGCCTGCGCGTAGGGCCCGTGTTGCGGCGCAGAGTTGGCCTGCTGGTATTCGGCGTAGCGCCGCTGACGTTCCGCTGCCACCGCGTGCCCTGCTGCGGCATTGGGGTTTATATACTCCTTTACCGCTTCGCCATTTTGATTAAATTTCGTGGCGCTGACTATATATTCCGACCTAATTCCTCGCCAGAATGCGACTTCTTCCTGGTTTGCATAGGCCGCCTCCCTACCGAGAGTAGTAAGAAAGTCGATACCTCCGGGCGCTTCGATAGTATAGCGATAACTTTCCCCATCATCCGTCAACGCATCAACCGGCGGCATTCCTGTTGCACCAGCGAATTCGGGCTTCCGGGTTGTACTCACATATCCTGTATAGCCATTCTCGTTTTGATAGTACTGCAGACTACTCGGTTTCATGTTATTCCAAGATGGAAATCCTTCCTTGAATATCTTTTTGGGCTTTCGATTGTCCCACCGATAGACAGGCTCCAGATCCTTTCGGTAGGCGGGTTTGCCATTGAGAGCGGGGCCACTGTTAGCCACAGTTATCGTAGTCGGGTCCGGCCCATATATGCTGCTTCCGAAGCCGACGGTGGGCTGAGCTGTAAATGTTGTCTCACGGGCGCGCAGTAGGAAATACCCATCGAACTCTCCTGGGTCTCCCGCCTGATAGGAACCTTGGGAAAGGCGATCAGATGACGTGTCCGCTGAAGAATAGTCATCCGCTGAAGAATAGTCCCTATCCGGTGGAGTTGACATTCGATTTCCTTCCGACTGGACGATGGCAGGGAACCGGCGCCGCACCCTACCAATGCTCGGGTGAGGCACCGTGGTTCACCGAGGTAACGTATGAACCCACCGATCCGGTTCAACGAGTAGTACTCCAGCCAGTGATTCCTAATGCTGTTTGTCAAGCCGCGTGAGCGGTGGGAGGCACGGCCTCGTAGGTCCGTTCGTCGCATAGGAGTGCCCAGAGGACGTTGACGCGGCGGCGGGCCAGGGCGAGGACGGCCTGGATGTGGCGCTTGCCTTCAGCTCGCTTGCGTTCGTAAAGCCGGCGGGAGTCCTCGCAGTGACGGATGCTGAACAACGCCGAGATGTATAGGACTCATTGAGCTGTTTCCAACCTGACGGGTGGTTGGACGGGCACCCCGGCGGTGGACGTGAAGAAAGCTCCTGGTAGACGGGTTCACGACCAAGATCACCAGTCCGCCAGGAGCTTTCGCGTGCTTGTCTACCCGTCCGGCATCGATCTGTCCAGCCGCACTCTGCGGCGCCTCTCCGGTCTCCTCGCAGGTCACCGTCTTCGGATCGGCTCACGGTGGCGTCGCCTGACGTGTGGCCGGCAGGCCCTGCTCGTCCTGGCCCACCTGCGCTGTGGCGACACCTACGCCCGCCTCGCAGCAGGATTCCGCATCGGGACCGCGACGGCCTACCGCTACATACGCGAGGCCGTCGGCCTCCTGGCCGCCCTCGCACCCACGCTGGAACAGGCCATGACGACTGTCCGGAAGAAGGCGTACGTGATCCTCGACGGCACCGTGCTGCCGATCGACCGCATCGCCGCCGACGCGGCCGTACTGCTCGGGTAAGAAGAAACACCACGGGATGAACGTGCAGGTCCTCGCAGATCCAGCCGGCCGTCTGATCTGGGCCTCGGACGTACTACCCGCAGCCGTGCACGATCTGACCGCGGCCCGGACCCACGGCATCCCCGCCGCTCTCGCCGCCGACGACATCAAGTGCTGGGCGGACAAGGCCTATCAGGGCGCAGGTCAGGCGGTCCGCGTCCCGTTCCGGGGCAAGGGACTGCGCGGATGGCGTCGGCTTCACAACCGCGATCACGCCAAGATACGCAGCCTCGGCGAACGTGCCATGGCCACCCTCAAATGCTGGCGGCTCCTGCGGAAGCTCCGCTGCAGCACCACCCGGATCACAGCCGTCGTCCGAGCCATCGTCACCCTCGAACTCGCCACCTGATCAAGATGGAAAAGGCTCACTGCACGTCGGCGAACTACCTATCGTGGCGGGCATGAGCCCACACGTCCTGGTAGCCGAAGACCACGTCAAAGAGGCCGAAGTAATCCGCCGCTACCTGGAACACGAGGGCCATACAGCCCGCGTGGTGGCACGATGGGCGCTCCGCACTCGACGAAGTACACCGCAGGCAGCGGGGCCTACTCGTCCTCGACGTGATGATGCCAAACTGGGTCAGCCTCCGGCTGGCTGGCTGGCTGGCTCCGGGACTGTGTACGTCCTGATCGTGAGCCGATGGCAGCAGTACTCCGCAAACCCTCAGGAGCGGGAGCCGATTACGGCAGTCGGCCCACTCTGCGAGCGTGGGGTCTTCTCCCCCACCTTCTTCACGTCGATGGTACGGGGGTCGACGGCTTCGCCGGGGGCGCCTTCGCGGTACAGGCCTCCGGGGAGGCTGTCGCGGTCGTGCGGGAGGAGGAAGAAGACGCGGCGCTTGTACAGGCCGCTGTCGGGGTCGGGTTCAGCCTGGTCGTCGAGGAGGGCGTAGCCGACCATGCGGCCATCGCGCGCGTAGGGGGGCTTGGTGTTGCGGCGGCGGGTCTTGTCGAGGGCCTGGCGGACATAGTCAAAGTTTTCGGGATCTTCCAGCCACACGACATGTTCTTCGTGGGTGAGATCGCCCTCGGTCAGTAGCGAGCTCATGGCTGTTGCCCCTCCTTCGTCTGCGGGATCCGGCGTCGGCCCGCCTTATGGTGTGGTGAGCCACCCGCTGCCGGGTGTGACCCTACGAGTCCATGGTAAGTCGGGCCGATGCGGGCGGGTAGGGACTGCTGAGCCGCGTGCTGGTGGCCGGCGTCGGTAGGCGGCAGTTCGCTGGAGGGGCGCGGGAGTTGATTCATGACGGGGTGTCCAGCAGGGCGAGGCCGGGGTAGTACTTACGACCGTTGGATTTGACCATGTCGGCGGGTGACGCGAGGCCGACTTCCTGCCTGACGCGGGTGGCGAAGGCGCGGGTGCCGGCGGGGCGGATGCCTTCGCCGGTGCTGCACCAGGACGCGTAAGCGGTGTACAGCAAGCCCTGTTCGACGCGTAGGTCAGGCTGGGCGTCGGTGTCGCGGGTGCAGCATTCGGTGAGGAAGCGGCCGATATGGTCTTCGGTGTTCGCGTACGCGCTGGTGGCGATACGGACGCGGTCGGGGCCTTCGAGGTTGTCACGGGTGGTGAGGTAGCGGCGGGCACCCTCGATCAGCCACTGCAGAATGCCGGGGCCCTCATCGCGAACGAGTTCGAGCGCCAGGTTGTCGATCTTGCGGTGATCGGGAACGGTCCGCTCGAAAGGCAGCAACCGGATGCGGCGCCAGAACGCAAAGCCCCCGTTGCTCACCTCCGGTCGGTGGTTGCCCAACAGCCACAGGTGGTGGGTGGGGGCGAAGGAGAAGTAGTCCTGGCGCATCCTGCGGGCCTTGATCTTCTCTCCGCCGGTCAGGAGCTTGACCCGCGCCTCGTCGAACTTGTCGTTGGGCTTGAGTTCGCTGCAGACGATCAGGCGGCGGCCGTGGAGTTCGGTGAGCTCAGTGGAGTGCTCGGAGAACGCGCCACGGTCCATGAGGAAACCGGGCGGGGCCGCGTCGGCGTAGTCCCCCAGGATTTGGATCATGACGTCGAGCAGGACGCTCTTGCCGTTCTTGCCGTGGCCGTGGAGGAAGGGCAGCACCTGGGCGCCGACGTCGCCGGTGATGGAGTAGCCGAGTAGCAGGTGGAGGAAGCCGATCATTTCCTGGCCTTCGGTGTCGTCGCCGAAGGTGTCGTGGAGGAAGCGGTGCCAGCGTGGGGTGTTGGTCTGCTGGGGGGCAACGCTGGTGGCGCGGGAGTGGAAGTCGCGGGTGGGGTCGGGCTTGCGCATCAGTCCGGTGTTCAGGTCGACGACGCCGGAGGGGGTGCAGAGGGCGTAGGGGTCGCCGTCGAGGGTGTCGGGGTCGACGGACAGGTCGGGGGAGGCCTTGGCTTGGGTGAGGAGGGCCTTCATGCCGGTGGTCGACAGGGTGCGCTTCTTGTGGTGGTGGAGATCGCGGTCGCTGAAGAGTCCGCTGGGGTCGGTACCGGGCATGTCCTCGGCCATCTCTCCGGCGGCCCACAGGGCGGCTTTCTCGCCGCCGGTGCGCTTCCAGCGGTAGCCGTCCCAGGAGAACCAGCCCAGGCCTTCGACGTGGCGGAACTGGTCGCGGTAGAGCTTGACGAACAGCTTGGCGTTGCCGCGGTCGGTGAGGGTTCCGGGCAGCGGGGCCGGCAGGGCCCAGGACGGCGTCGCGAGGGGGGAGGTGTGGGCCTGGGAGGGGAGGGCGGGCTGCTGATGGTCTGTCTGTTCGAGGTCCAACATCTGCTGGGCAGCGGCGGTGGCGTCGAAGCGCGGCATCTCGGCGCTGCTCATGAACGTCCTTCGAGGTGGAGCGGGCGGGCGGACCCGGCTGCGAGGGCATCGTCGATGATGCGTTCGTTGCGGGCACTCTGCCAAGGGCGTGCGGTCCCGGCGGCCTCGCGCAGCAGGGCGCGCGCGGCGTGTTCGTCGAGGTGTCCGGCGGCCGCCAGTCCCCCGGCCGTGTAGGCGGCTTTGTTGAGCTTCTCGGTAAAGGCGGCGCCCTCGGGCGTTGCCGCGCACTCGGCGACCTCTATCAGCAGCGGGTCCAGGACGCGGTGCGCGCGTACCGGGGTTTTGGGCCGGCGGCTGCGCGGGATCGCGGGCCGGGTGGAGGACGTGGGCTGTCGGATTGTGTGTCCGGTCCGCACGAGTTCTTCGCCGAGCCATTCGGGCAAGGGCGCAGGCAGGTTGGACGGTCCTTCCCGCTGGTAGGTGCCCTGCGTGGTGCGGGTGGTGGGGGCCACGATGTAGCCGCCGTCGGCCCGGACATCGACTTGCCAGGCCAGCGCGGTCTTCGTGCTGGACCCGGTCGAGCAGCGGAACCGGATGGCCGGGTGGGGGTTTCGGTACCACACGTGCAGACCGCCGGAGGGGGTACGCACGCGCAGCGTGCTGTCGTCCTGTGCCGGGGTGGGCTGGCCGCGCAGTGCTGCCAGGAGCGCGAGGGTGTCGAAGCCGGAGGCCAGGCCGTGCAGGTTCACGGAGTCGTGGATGGCGATGCCGGGCAGGAGCCTGCTGCGGTCGGGGACCGCAGCGGAGTGCGCGTCGATGTCGATGACGATCAGGTCGGCTCGGCCACAGGCCACGCCGACGCCCCGGTACGGGTGCTCGGACCACCAGGCGTCGATGCGTGTCATGTTGGTCGTCGCGGCGTGGAATCCGTGGCATGGGCGGCCAGCTGGGAGGCATACGCACCCTGTCGGCGAGTGGTGCGTCTCCTTGCAGGCCGGGCAGTTGGCAGGGGGTGTCTTGCGTCCGGTGGCAAGGGGGTGGACCGGCCATCCTTGTGTGGCGCACCAACGGGCCACAGCGTGGGACGTGGCGGTCCGCGCAGTAGCGGTGGGCGCTCTCGTCACGTCGGGGCCGGGCACGTGTCTGTCCTTCGGCGAGGGTCTTGTCCTTCGGTCCCTGACATGCCGGCCGGGGCGGGCGCGTGCTGGGGCGAGGGACCAAAGGGACTGTAGGGACTGGCTTTCGAAAGAGAGTGTAGAACCCCCGGCCGGGGAGAGGGTGCAGTTCCCCCGCGTGGCGCCGTATCTGTTTTCGGGTCCCTACGGTCCCTTGAGTCTCTGAATAGAGACCAGGATGGGCAACATATGTCCGCAATGCACGCAATGAGAGTGCCTGAAGGGACCCTGATTCATCTATCAGTAACTCTGGAGAGGGGGACGGCTCAGGGACTCGATCAGCCCCGGCCCGCGAGGCGTCTCACCCCGGCTCGCGTTGCCGATCCCCTAGCAGCCTGTTTTCGCGGCTGCCCTCCAGGCAGGGCCTGAGCCCCAGCCCGAGGGGCTGAGCCCTACCTTGGGTCCCTAGATATTCTCGCAGCTCAGGAGTGGGATATGACCCCAGAGAGGGACTGTAGGGACTGAGAACTCCAATTATGAGATCCTCACGTATATGCACTCAACAGATACGCCCGCGTGTACCCGCACACAGGACTCGTTCATAACTCCCAACTAGAGTCCCTTGGGTCCCTGAAGGGCATCACCCAACGCCTTGACCTGCACTTTTGTGAGGGACCGAACAGCAGGGACTGAACGTGCACAAGCCCTCCTCGCTAGGTGGGGGTGGAGTCGGGCAGAGCTGTGGGACGGCACCGCTCTGCCCGTTCTTTGCGAGCCCCGGCGATCGCAGGCTTCACCGCCGCCAGGTCAACACGGCCGTCGAGGGCCCGGGCCGGCTGGACGCGGCGCGCGGTAGCCGTCGGGGCCCGGGCCGGATACAGGGGTGCAGGGTGTGCGCCCTACTTGGTGGTGCGGTAGGCGTCGTAGAGGGTCTGGGTCAGGGTGTTGCCGTCGGCGTCGGTGAGCGTGGCGCGCAGTGAGATCGAGCCGGGCTTGGTGGGGCTGTGCAACTTGAGCCGGTCGCCGTCCAGGGCCCTGGTCTTCTTCCAGGTCCTGCCGCCGTTGTAGGAGACGGCGAAGGCGAGCTTTCGCAGCGTGTCGGCCTTGGTGACCGCGCCTTGGAGGCTGAAGGGCACCGTGAGGGTCGTCCCGGCCCTGGCGGTACTGGCCGTTGACAGCTTCGGGGTGAAGCGGACGACCGTCAGCGGCAGCCTCTCGGCGGTGTCACCGGGGACGTGCGCCGAGGCGAAGGTCCAGGTGGCGGTAGTACGGGTGCCGACCGCGAACTGCGCCGTGGAGCGGGAGACGTCGACGTTGAGCCGATAGGTGTGCTTGCCGGCGGGGAGAGTGTGGGAGTCGCCGTTCAGCGGTTCGTCGACGGTGAAGATCGTCTCGCCGTCGGCGTGGAGCGAGCTCCGGGCCCTGGTGTGGGCAGAGGTGTCCAGGTTGCCGGCGCCGTCGGAGAACAGCGGCAGGTACGCCGAGAAGGTGTCGCCGTGACGGACGGCGCCGGGCCGGTCGACGCCGTGCGCGAGAGCACCTGATGGGAGGGACGGGCCGAAGACGCCGATGTTGAAGCGCTGCGTGTACTGCCTGCCCGCTTTGTACACCCTGGGCGCGCCGACCTGGGTGTTCTCCCAGGTCGGGGTGCCCTCCTCGTCGGGGGCGCCGAGTTGGCTCACCTGGTAGAACCACTTGATGCCGTTGGGGAGAACGTAGTCGGTGCCGGTCAGCGGCAGACGGCCCGCCGTCTGATACGGGTTGTAGTAGCCGCCGGGCATGAGGGGTGCGGCCCAGACGGTGGTGGTTTTGCCCTTGGTGGGTGCCCCGACGACCACATTGACCTTGGTCAGCTGCGAGGGCTTGACGCGCTGCGTGAAGCCGGACAGGTCACCGGTGCGGTTCCAGGCCAGTCGGTAGTTGACGGCCTTGTGGGTCCAGATGCCGTGGTACATGGCGGACGCCTCGGCGGTCGGCACCGGGGTGCCGAGCTGTCCGATGCGCATGTTCCGAAACGAGGGGGCGTTGTAAAGAGAGGTGTACGGCCTGTTGTTGACGTCGACGTGGAAGAAGAACATGGCACCCGTGGGCCTGGCCGCGCCGTCCGGCACGATGATCTTGACGGGCTTGGTCTTCCGGGCGTCCATGACCAGGGTCGTGTCCTTGGTCAGCGCGAACTTAGGGCGCAGCAGCAGGGACCAGTTGTTGGTGTCGGTGGGGATCACGCCTTCCAGCGTGTATCGCCCCTTTGGCAGGCGGAGGGTGACCACGCCGTCGGTCTCGGCGGCGGCGTCCTTCCAGATGCGGTTGTCCAGGCCGTAGATGCTCGTGAAGGCGTCCTTGTCGGTCTGTCCATCGAGACCGAGGTGCTTGATGGTCAGGTCGTACGACTCGACCTCGCGGGTGACGCCTATGGAGGTGCGGACGGTGGTGGTGCTGTCGGCGGTGGTGGCGGTCACCGAGCCGCCGAAGCTGCCGTCGGCCGTTCCCATGCGGGTGTTGGCGGTCACGGTGGCGGTCGCCTCGCTGCCCGCGGGGATGGTGAGCTGCTTCGGTGAGACGGTGAACAGGCCCTCGGCGGCGGGCTTTCCGTCGTTGCGGTAGGCCTCGGTGGCCAGGTCGAGGGTGACCGGCGCGGTGCCTGTGTTGCGGTACGTGACGTTCTTGGTGACGGGACGGTCGTCGGTGTGGGGGTATGACTGTGTGCCGAAGCTCAGCGAGGCCGGCCTGCTGGTGAGCTGCTGGGTGATCGCCGCGGCGACGTCGACCCGGCCGGTGCCCTGGGTGTACGCGGAGGTGGCAGCGGCCGGTTTCGCGGAGGCGGTGAGAGCCGCCTTGATCTGCTGGCCGGTCCAGTCCGGGTGTTCCTGGGCCAGGATTGCGGCTGCGCCCGCCACATGCGGGGTTGCCATCGAGGTACCGCTCATGGAGACGTAGCCTTCGGCGGCGGGGTTGCCCTGCACACCTTCGGCGGCCTTAGCGGCGACGACAGCCACGCCCGGCGCGGTGATGTCGGGCTTGAGCGAGCCGTCGGCCGTGGGGCCGCGGCTGGAGAACTCGGCGGTGGCGTCCTCGCGGTCGACCGCGCCGACGGTGAGCGCGGCGGCGGCGCTGCCCGGGGTGCCGATGGTGCCTTCGGAGGGACCCTCGTTGCCGGCGGCTATGACGAACAGGGCGCCGGAATCAGCCGACAGGTCGTTGACGGCCTGTTCGACGGGGTCGATGCCGGGGCTGTCCTCGCCGCCCAGGCTCATGTTGACGATCTCGGCGCCCTGCGCGACGGCCCACTGCATTCCGGCGATGACGCCGGAGTCGTCGCCCTCGCCGGAGTCGTCGAGCACCTTGCCGACGAGCAGGCGCGCGCCCGGCGCGACACCATGGTAGGTAGTCCCTGCGGGGGACGCGGCTCCGGAGCCCGCGATCGTCGAGGCCACGTGCGTGCCGTGGCCCGCGCGGTCGACGGTGTCCGCGGCGGCGGAGAAGTTCGCCGCCGCGTCGATGCGGTCCTTCAGGTCCGGGTGGGTGGCGTCGATGCCGGTGTCGAGGACGGCGACCTTGACGCCCCGGCCGTCGTATCCCGCCTCGTAGGCCGCGGGAGCGCCGATCTGCGGCACGGTTCTGTCCAGGCTCGCCCGGACCTTGCCGTCCAGCCAGATCCTCCTGACCTTCGCGGAGCCGGTGGCGCCGGTGAGAGTCTCCCATAAGGCGGAGCCCTCGGACTTGCGGGCGCGGACGGCGTCGCCGTTGATACTCGGCAGCTCCCGGCGGACCGTGGCACCCGAGCTCCGGAACGTGCGCGCCGATACGGACCGGCCCTTGTCGTAGGTGACGATCAGCGGGAGGTCGGAGCGGCGGCCGTCGTCGTAGTGCGAGTCGACCAGCCGCGTCACGTCGAACAGCCGTCGGTCGGCCGTGCCGTTCGCGATCAGCGGCTCGGCGTCACGCGGCACGACGTATGCGTGTCCCGCGGCCTGCTGGACGCGGAAGGCCATTCCCTTGCGGCCCTCACCGGCAACGACGCCGGTGACCTTGCCGTCGGTGTTCAGGGTCACCCTGTCGCCGGTCACGAGCGTGACGGTCCTCGCGGGAGCGGGAGCGGGGTTTTCGGCGAGGGCGGCCTGCGCGCCGCCGGACGTGCCCGCCAGCAGCCCTGCGCCGAGCGCCACCGCCACGGCAGCCGCCGACGAGGCGGTGGTGAATCCTCGTCTCCTGCGCCGGCGGGACTGCCGGTGCGGCTGTGTGTTCGCCTGCTTGTACGGCTTCAACTCAAGCCTTTCATTATGGTTTGGCCGGTCTGTCCGCTGTTTCGGGGCAGCATCAGGGCGCGGCTGAGCGACGGTTGGCCGCTCGGCCGCGTACCGATGGGGAAAGGGGCGGGTCCGGGTGAGGGTTCGCGGGCCCAGGGGCGGCCTACACGAGGCGCTTACGGCCCCAGAGGATGACGAACGCCGCGATGCCGGCGGTCAGGGCCAGCAGGATCGCGGCGCCGAGCCACTGCATGGAGGACATCTGCGAGATCGGGATGTACTTGATCGCCCAGCCGACGACATGTGCCTTGTCCAGGCACGCGGTGGTAGCTTTCGCCGTCGCCTCGGTGCAGCTGCCCGTTCCGATGAGGTCGCCGGAAGCGGTGAGATAGGACTGGTCCGCGACGTAGGCACCGCTGGGCACGGACGGGAAGGTGCCGTCCCCGACGCCCTTCTCGCTGGTGAGGGTCACGATGTTGCCGAGGGACATCCGGAAGTGCGACCACACCAGCTGCACGATGACGGCGAAGCCCAGGGTGACGACCATGGACAGCAGGGTCCGGCGCAGCAGCATGCCGATCGCCACGCCACCGACGATGGTGAGCAGGGTGAGTGCCACGGGCACGGGTCCGCTGTTGTCGAAGCCGTCCGGGCCGGCCCAATCTATGGCGGATAGCGATGACTTGACTGGGGACCACCACCACGTGAACGCGACGGAGACCGCCGTGGTGCACACCACGACCACGAGTGCGGTCACACCGAGCTTGGTGGTGAGCCAGCGGACGCGGCTGGCGGACTGCGCGTTGACGAGCTTGGCGGTGCCGCTTTCCAAGTCGCCGGCGAGCAGGGGCGCGCCGAGGAAGACACCGATCAGGACGGGCAGGAACCCGAGCAGCCGACCAGCCAAGCTGAGCGGACTCCCGTCGAACTTGTCTTCCCAGCCGGACTTCAGGTGGGGATAGCCGTACCCGTCGAGGTAGGTAATCATTTGCTGGCGCTGGTACACGATCACCGCGACGGTGATGGCGGCGGCGACCAGGAGGGTCCAGTAGGCGGCCCGGTGCTGACGCCAGACCAGCCAGGTCATGCCGGTGAGCCGGAGGCCACGGCCACGGCCGGCTTCGGTGCGGACGGAGTGGGAAGAGGAGCTGCCCGTACTGCCGGTGCTGGTCATCGTACTCATGCCGCCACCGCCGAGGGGGCGACGTAGGAGCTGGGACCGATCAGCGGCGGGGCTTCGGGTGAGCGCAGATAGGCGAGCAGGAGTTCCTCCAGGTTCGGGGTGCTCGCCTGCCAGGGGCCGGTGACCGGCCCGTCGGGGCGCACCAGCGAGATGAACTGCCGTCCGCTGGTGCGGGTTTCGACCACGGTGTGGTACGCCAGCTCTGGGGGCGTGCGCCCGTCGGAGTGGACCCCGGTCAGCACGGCGTGGGCGGTGCGGAGTTCGTCCACCTCACCGGCCAGGCGCAACCCGCCGCCCGCGATGACCAGCAGGTAGTCACAGGTGTTCTCCAGCTCGGCGAGCATGTGGGTGGACATCAGCACGGTGGTGCCGCGCTCGGCGGCCTCGGACAGCAGGGTGCCCATCAGCTCGTGGCGCACCAGCGGGTCGAGGTCCGACATCGGCTCGTCCAGGAGCAGCAGGTCGGGACGCTTGCCGAAGGCGAGGGCGAACGCCACCCGGGTGCGCTGGCCGCCGGAGAGCGTGCCGATCTTCGCCTCGAAGGGCACATTCCCCGACCGGACGATGTTTTCGGCGGCCCGCTGGTCCCACCCGGGGTTCAGTTCGCGGCCCATGCGCAGGGTCTCGGCGACGGTGAAGCGCCGGAACAGCGGCTTCTCCTGAGCGAGGAACGCGGTGCGCCGCGTGGCCTCCGCGGACTCCGGGGCCGCCCCGAACACGCGCAGGGTGCCGGCGGTCGGCTCCAGCAGGTTGGCGGCGATGGCCATCAACGTGGTCTTGCCGGCCCCGTTGGGGCCCACCAGACCGCAGATCCGCCCGGCCGGCAGCCGGAAGGAGCAGTCCTTCAGCGCCCAGCCCCGGCGGTACTTCCTGCCGACGCTGCGGGCTTCTATCGCGGACTCCCCGGCCAAGTAGCCGTGGCCCGCCCCGTGGTTCATCATCCCTGCCCCTTGTTTTCGGCGGCCGCCCCGGTCTCGGCGTACCGCTCCTCCATCACAGACGTGACCAGCGCCGTCACGTCCTCCTGCTCCAGGCCCGCCTCGTGGGCCCGGTCCATCCACGCCTCCAGCTCGCCGCGCAGCGGTGAGTTCGCCCCCGTCTGGGGACGGGCCAGCGACAGGCGCACGAACGTGCCCTGGCCCTGCCGGAGTTCCACCAGGCCCTCACGGTCCAGCTCGCGGTACGCCTTGAGCGTCGTGTTCGGATTGACCGAGGAGGTCGCCGCGACCTCCTTGGCCGTCGGCAACTGGTCCCCCGGCACGAGTACGCCGAGACGCAGTGCCTGCTTGGTCTGCTGAACGATCTGCTGGTAGGCGGCAACCGCACTGCGCCTGTCGATCCGGAATTCCAACGTCCACCACCACCCTTTAGCTAGTGAACTAGTGGACTGATGATGGAGTACGGAGTGCGTACCTGTCAAAGACCTCTGGTCCGCGGGTCAAAACCTCTGCGCGCCGAACTCCCAAGACACTCCCGCCAGTTCTCAAGTTCTAGTGCCGCAACAGGCAACGTTCGCGACGCCCGGCACGCCCTCTCGCGGCACCTGACGCCGCTCCTTCACGGGCATACGCTGCCTGCCGCGGCACTAGGGTCTGTCGTCAAATGATCTTGAGTGGTGGATCATGGTCGGGTGATACGTCGCCATGAACTGTCGGATGTCCAGTGGGAGTTCGTCCGCCCTCTGTTGCCTCGGCCGGAGCGAGGGCGGAAGCGGCTGGACGACCGGACGGTCCTCAACAGGATCGTCTGGAAGTTCCGGACGGGCACGGCCTGGCGAGACGTGCCGGAGCGGTACGGATCCTGGGCCACGCTGCACACCCGCTTCCGGCGATGGGCCAGGGACGGCACCTTCGAGCGGATGCTCCGGGAAGCCCAGGCGCGGGCGGATGCGGCCGGTGGGATCGATTGGCTGGTGTCGGTCGACTCCACCATCGTCCGAGCGCACCAGCACGCCGCCGGAGCCCGAAAAGGTGCCTCTATGGTTTTCGTCAAGCCGTAGCGGGTGTGGGTGGTTGGTAGAAGGTGCCGTCGCGGAGCATGGCGAACAGGACGTCG
>NZ_JBEXCW010000065.1:0-49646 GCF_040605435.1 Streptomyces sp. NPDC005574 | reverse complement strand
CCCGGTGTGCCGCGCCATGCCGTGGGGCCGGGGACGCCCCGGACCACGCGACGAACGAGGCGGGCCGCGCCCTCCGTTGGCCGGAGGCGCCCCGGGCCGCGCGGTCAACCCGATGTGCCGCGCCATGCCGTGGGGCCGGGGACGCCCCGGACCACGCGACGAACGAGGCGGACCGCGCCCTCCGTTGACCGGAGGCGCCCCGGGCCGCGCGGTCAACCCGATGTGCCGCGCCATGCCGTGGGGCCGGGGACGCCCCGGACCGCAGCGGCGAACGAGGCGAGCCGCGCCCCATCGTTGAACCGGGACGCCCCCGGACCACGCGGCGAACGGGGCAGGCCGCGCCCCTCCGTCCGGTAAAGGCGCCCCGGACCGCGCCGCGAACATGGTGCGCCCCCACCATGGGGCAGAGGCACCCCGGACCGCGCGGCGAACGTGACGGGTCGCGCCCCACCGGTGGGCGGAGACGCCCGAACCGCGCGGCCAACGCCGTGTGCCACGCCCCGCCGTTGAACCGGGACGCCCCGAACCGCGCGGCCGACGCAGTGCGTCGACGACGGCGCCCTGCCCTTCGGAGGGCCACGTGGGCCGGCCGAGGCCCGCGTCGACGGCGGCGGAGCGCCCGGCGCCGTACCCACGAGGGGACCGTGCCCCTTCCGAACCCCTCCGACTGCCCCGGATCCCGCCGTCCGATCCCGCGCGCGCCGGACTCTTCACACTCCTGCACCCCTCGCGCGCATGCGGCGGACGCACTGGTCACGAGGGCATCACGATCGCCCACTTGACACCAGACGCGGTCTTGCAGCCCTCGTTCACCCAGGCGTAGACCAGATCACACGGGACAGCGTTCGAGCGTTCGACGAGGAACGAAGAACGGGGCATTGATGCGCAGCACGAACAGCACCATCGGGACCCGCGGGGTCGCGAGAACCACCGCAGCCGTACTGGCCGGCACCCTCGCGCTGGCACTCAGCGGGTGCGGCGGAGACGACGACAACGGCAAGGGGGGCCAGTCGGGGAGCCCTTCGGCGAGCGGCAGCTCCCTGCAACTCCCCAAGCTCGACGGACAGACACTGGAGGTCGCCGCCGTCTGGACCGGACCCGAGCAGGACAACTTCACCAAGGTCCTGGACGAGTTCGAGAAACGCACCGGCGCCAAGGTCGACTTCGTGCCGACCGGCAACAACACCTCCACCTTCCTCGGTACCAAGATCCAGGGCGGCAAGCCGCCGGACGTGGCGTTCCTGCCGCAGGTCGGTGTGCTGCACCAGTTCGCGGACAAGGGCTGGCTCAAGCCGCTCGGCGCCGAGGCGAAGGCGCAGTCGTCCAAGAACTTCTCCACGGGCTGGCAGGAGCTCGGGGCGTACAAGGGCAAGCAGTACGGCGTGTACGTGAAGGCGGCCAACAAGTCGCTGGTCTGGTACAACACGGCCGCCTTCGAGGCGGCGGGCGTCACGGCTGCGCCGAAGACGTGGAAGGACTTCCTCTCCACCGCCCAGACGCTGTCCGACGCGGGCTCGCCGGCCGTGTCCATCGGCGGCGCCGACGGCTGGACGCTCACCGACTGGTTCGAGAACGTCTACCTGTCGCAGGCCGGCCCGGAGAAGTACGACCAGCTCGCCCAGCACAAGATCAAGTGGACGGACCCGTCCGTTAAGGACGCGCTGACCACGCTGGCGCAGCTCTGGGGCAAGGACGACCTGATCGCGGGTGGCCGCTCCGGCGCGCTGCAGACGGAGTTCCCGAAGTCGGTCACCCAGGCCTTCTCCGGTGACAACCCGGCCGCGATGGTCTACGAGGGCGACTTCGTGACCGCGAACATCAACGCGGACACCAAGGCGAAGGTCGGCACGGACGCCAAGGTCTTCCCGTTCCCGGCGGTCGGCGCGCAGGCCCCCGTGGTCAGCGGCGGCGACGTGGCCGTGGTCCTCAAGGACGGCAAGGGCCCGCAGGCGCTGATGACGTTCCTGGCCTCGACGGACGCGGCGGAGATCTGGGCGGCGCAGGGCGGCTTCATATCGCCGAACAAGGCGATGGACCAGGGCACGTACAAGGACGCGGTGACCCGGGACATCGCCAAGGCGCTGCTCGCGGCGGGCGACGACTTCCGCTTCGACATGTCCGACCAGGCCCCGGCGGCGTTCGGCGGTACGGCCGGCATCGGCGAGTGGAAGGACCTCCAGGACTTCCTGAAGAACCCGAGCGACGTGGCGGGCGCCCAGAGCAGACTAGAGTCCGACGCCGCCAAGGCGTACAAGGCCGGCTGACGGCCCAAGATGGCTTCGGTCGCGAACTCGACGGGGGGTGCCGGCGCGCTGCCGGCGCCCTCCGTCACCCCGCGCAAGAGCGTGACGGGGACCCGGCTGTGGGTGGCGGTGCTGTTCCTGCTGCCCGCGCTGGTGCTCCTCGGCGCGCTCGTGGTCTACCCCATCGGGTACTCGGTCTGGCGCAGCCTCTACGACGCCGACGGCTCGGGCTTCGTCGGCCTGGACAACTACCGGGACATCTTCACCGACAACTCGACGCTCACCGCGGTCCGCAACACGGCGATCTGGGTCGCGGTCGCCCCGGCCCTCGTCACCGCGCTGGGCCTGATCTTCGCGGTGCTGACCGAACGGGTGCGCTGGGCGACGGCGTTCAAGCTGCTCATCTTCATGCCGATGGCGATCTCCATGCTGGCCGCCGGCATCATCTTCCGCCTGGTGTACGAGCAGGACCCGGACCAGGGCGTCGCCAACGCGGTCGTCACCTCCGTGCACGACGCCTTCGCAGACTCCTCGGTGTATCCCAAGGCCAGGCCCAACGCCGCGGCGAGCGACCTGAAGGCGTCCGGCGGCGGCTCGTTCACCACGACGGGGGCGGTACGGGCGGGCACCCCGGCTCTGCTCCCCCTCGTCGGGATCGCCCCGAACAGGCTCCCCGGCACCCCCGAGAACGCCAGGGCGGCGAGTGGCGCCGGCGTCACCGGCACCGTCTGGCTGGACTTCAAGCTGGGCGGCGGCGGGACGAAGGGCCAGGTCGACCCGGGTGAGAAGGCGCTGAAGGGGGTGAAGGTGGAGGCCGTACGGGACGGCGAGGTGGTCGCCTCGGCGACGAGCGGGGCGGACGGCACCTTCACCCTGCCGGCCAAGGCCGACGGAGCCCGACTGCGTTTGCCGGGCTCGAACTTCGCGGCCGCCTACAACGGCATCGACTGGCTCGGCCCGACCCTGGTCACCCCGGCCATCATCGGCAGCTACGTCTGGATGTGGGCGGGCTTCGCGATGGTCCTGATCGCGGCCGGTCTGGCGGGCGTCGACCGCAACCTGCTGGAGGCGGCCCGGGTCGACGGCGCCAACGAGTGGCAGGTGTTCCGCAAGGTCACGGTGCCGCTGCTGACGCCGGTCCTGGTCGTCGTCCTCGTCACCCTGATGATCAACGTGATGAAGATCTTCGACCTGGTCTACATCATCGCCCCGCAGCCCAGTCAGGACGACGCCAACGTCCTGGCGCTGCAACTGTTCCTGTCGTCCTTCGGCGGTGGCGGCAACTACGGCGCCGGCAGCGCGATCGGCGTCATCCTCCTGCTGCTCGTCCTGCCGGTGATGTTCGTCAACATCCGCCGGCTCCGAAGGGAGCGTCAACGGTGACCGCCCTCGACACGACCGGCGTGCGCGCCCCGCGTTCCCTCGCCGCCCGGATGGCGAGCGGCGCGGCGGGCGGGGTGACCCGGGTCTTCCTGATCCTGGTCGCGCTGCTGTGGATGGTGCCCACGTTCGGCCTGCTGGTCTCCTCCTTCCGCGACCCGACCGACATCGCCTCCTCGGGCTGGTGGAAGGCGTTCACCGCGCCGAGCGAGCTGACCGTGAAGAGCTACCGGACGCTCCTGGAGAACGACGCGATCACGCACTCGCTGCTGAACACCATCTGGATCACCGTCCCGGCGACGCTGCTGGTGGTGCTGATCGGCGCGATGGCCGGATACGCCTTCGCCTGGATGGACTTCAAGGGCCGCGACTGGTGGTTCGTGGTCGTGGTGGCGCTGCTGGTCGTACCGGTGCAGGTGGCCCTGATCCCGCTGTCGGACCTCTTCGGCAAGATCGGCATCTTCGGCGACATCATCGGCGTGGTGCTCTTCCACGTCGGCTTCGGACTGCCGTTCGCGATCTTCCTGTTGCGCAACTTCTTCGCGGAGATCCCGCGGGAACTGCTGGAGGCGGCACGGCTCGACGGGGCGGGCGAGGTGCGGCTGTTCACGACCGTCGTGCTGCCGCTCGGCGCGCCGGCGATCGCGTCCCTGGGGATCTTCCAGTTCCTGTGGGTGTGGAACGACATGCTGGTGGCGCTGGTGTTCTCCGACAGTCAGTCGCAGCCGCTGACCGTCGCGCTCCAGCAGCAGGTACGGCAGTTCGGCAGCAACATCGAGATCCTGGCGCCGGGCGCCTTCATCTCCATGGTGATCCCGCTGGCCGTGTTCTTCGCGTTCCAGCGGCAGTTCGTGTCCGGCGTGATGGCGGGCGCGGTCAAGTAGGCCGACGGCAGGGGCCCTTGGAGCAGCCGAGGAGGGGGCGGGCCGGCGACACCGGCCCGCCCCCTCACGTTCACCCACAATCCCCCGTATGCCGTACGTGGCGTAACCAACTCACTCCATTGGCCGTTCCCGGGCAGAACGCCCGCGCCGACCCATGGATGTGCCTTGCCCAGGTTCAGTGTCATCGTCCCCGCGTACAAGGTTCAGGCGTACCTGCACGAGTGTCTGGACTCGGTGCTCCGCCAGTCGTACCCCGATCTCGAACTGATCGCGGTCGACGACCGCTCGCCGGACGCCTGCGGGGCCGTCATCGACGAGTTCGCGGCCCGGGACGCGCGCGTGCGGCCGGTCCACCTTGCCGAGAACCAGGGGCTGGGCCGCGCCCGCAACGCGGGGCTCGCCGAGGCGACGGGCGACTACGTGCTGTTCCTGGACGGCGACGACACGCTGACCCCGGACGCGCTGCGTTCGATCGCGGACCGGCTGAAGGAGACCGGCGAGCCGGACGTCCTCGTGTACGACTACGCGCGCACGTACTGGTCGGGCGAGACCGTCCGCAACGCGGCCGCCGCGCAGCTCACCGAGGAGGGCCCGGCGCCCTTCCGGCTGGCGGACAGGCCGGGGCTGCTGCGCCTGCTCATGGTGGCCTGGAACAAGGCGTACCGCCGGGAGTTCGTGGAGCGGGAGGGCTTCACCTTCCCGCCCGGTTACTACGAGGACACGCCCTGGACGTTCCCGGCCCTGCTGGCCGCGGAGTCGATCGCGACCCTGGACCGGACGTGCGTGCACTACCGGCAACGCCGCCAGGGCAACATCCTGGGCACCACGAGCCGCCGTCACTTCGACGTCTTCGAACAGTACGACCGTGTCTTCGCGTTCATCGACGGGCGCCCCGAACTGGCGCGCTGGCGTGCGGTGTTGTTCCGCCGCATGGTCGACCACCTGGCGAAGGTGTTCACCCGGCGCGGCCGGCTGCCGCGCGGCACCCGCGCCGAGTTCCTGCGCAGGGCCCGCGCGCACTACCGCCGTTACCGCGTCGCCGGCGCCCCCGTGCCGCTGAGCTCCCGGCCGAGGCACGCGCTGGTGCGGCTGGGCCTGCACCGCACGTTCCGTGTGCTGCAACTGGCGTCGGCCCTGCACCGGCGGACGCTCCGGCTCGGCGCGCGGGTGCTGAGGTCGGTCCGCCGCACCGTGCTCCGGCTGCACTACCGCCTCCAGCTGCGCCTGCCGCTGCGGGCCGACCGCGCGGTCTTCGCCGCCTACCGGGGGCGCGGCCACGGCTGCGGTCCGGGCGCCCTGGAGCAGGCGTTCCGCACGCACGCGCCGCAGGTGCGCACGGCGTGGATCGCCCGGCCCGAGCACCACCACACGATCCCGCCGGGCCCGCGCCGGCTGCGTCCGGGCACCGCCGCGTACTGGACGGCGCTCGCCCGCTCCAAGTACCTGGTCAACAACGTCGACTTCGACCGCGGGGTGGTCAAGCGCCCCGGTCAGGTCTTCGTCCAGACCCAGCACGGCACCCCGCTCAAGCACATGGGCCTCGACCTCCAGGAACATCCGGCGGCGGCCCGCGACACCGACTTCGCCGAGCTGCTGCGCGGGGTCGACCAGTGGGACTACGTCGTGACCGCGAACCGGCACTCCACCCTGACCTGGGAGCGCGTCTACCCCGGCGGCTACTCCACCCTGGAGTACGGCTCCCCGCGCAACGACGTCTTCCAGCGGGCCACCTCGGCGGACGTGACCCGGCTGCGCGCGTCGCTCGGCATCCCGGCCGGCTCGGTCGCGATCCTGTACGCGCCCACCTACCGCGACTACCGCCGGAGCATGCGCACCGCCCTCGACCTGGAGCGCCTGCTGCGCCGCCTCGGCCCCCGCTTCGTCGTGCTGGCCCGCGCCCACCACCGCTACGGCGCCCCGCTGGTGGACAGACCCGGCGGCCGGCTGATCGACGTCACCGGCCACCCGAGCGTCGAGTCCCTCTGCCTCGCGTCGGACGCGCTGGTCACCGACTACTCGTCGATCATGTTCGACTACGCCAACCTGGACCGCCCCATCGTGATCCACGCCGACGACTGGGAGGCGTACGAGGCCGCCCGCGGCACCTACTTCGACCTGCGGTCCTTCCCGCCGGGCGTGGTAGCGCGCAGCGAGGACGAGCTGATCGGCGTCTTCGCAGACGGCCACTGGCGCGGCTCGCGCTCCACCCAGCTGCGCGCCGCCTTCCGCGAGCGTTTCTGCCCGCACGACGACGGACGCGCCGCCGAACGCGTCGTACGCCGGATCGTGCTCGGGGAGGAGGAGGCGCGGCTGCCGTGCGTCGTACCGCTGGCCGAGCGCCGCCCGGTGCCGGCGGCGGCCGCCGCCCTGGCGCGCTCGCCGCTGGCCACCGTGCCGCAGCCCGCGGGCCCCCTGACCGTCACCGACCGCCGCTGAACACCGTTGCCAGCCCGGGGAGTCCGCCCGTATGCCTGCCCGTCCGTCGCGACCCACGCCGACCCGGCCGTCCACGTGGCGGCCGGCCGGGGGTCCCGGTCGCCGCGACGCCGTCCGCGGCGCCCGGTGCCGTGACGGGCGACGTTCGCCCCGTCGCACGAACGTCGCCGTCCGCGGCGCCAGGTCTCCGCGAGAACACCGAGAGAAAGAGCAGAATGCCCCGCTTCAGCATCATCGTCCCGTCCCACGGGGTCGCCGGCCGGTTGTCCCAGGCGCTGGACTCGGTCCTCGCCCAGTCCTTCGGGGACTTCGAGCTGATCCCGGTCTGTGACGCGCCGGACTGCCCCGCCGCGGACGTCGTCGCCCGGTACACCGGGCGGGACTCCCGCGTGGCCCCGGTGCACTCGCCGCCGTCGGCCGGGTTGGCCGGGGCCCGCAACGCCGGGCTGCGGGCGGCGACCGGCGCGTACCTGCTGTTCCTGGACGGCGACGACGTCCTCGTCCCGGGCGCCCTCGCGGCGCTGGACGCGCGGCTGGCGCGGACCGCGGCCGACGGCGAGGCCGACGTCCTGTACGCGGAGTACGAGCGGGCCCCCTGGTGGGAGGGCGAGCCCGCCAACCCGGCCGCGCAGCTCCTGGCGAAGGCACCGGACGGCGTCTTCGCGCCCGGCCGCGCCCCGCGGCTCACCGGCGTCCAACTCCCCGCGTGGAGCGCCGTCTACCGCAGGGACTTCCTCACCGAGCGCGAACTCGTCTTCCCGGACGGGCACTTCACGGACGTCGGCTTCGGCGGGCTGGTCACGGTCGAGGCCGAACGGACGGCCGTGCTGCGCCAGGTCGTCGTCCGGCATCTGGTGCGTCGCCAGGGCAGTCGCGTCAACCGGCCGGGCGCCCACCACGTCGAACTCCTCGACCAGGCGGACCTGGTGCTGACCCGGGCCGCCGCACGGGGACTGTCCGCCGAGCGGTCGCACGCCCTGTTCGAGCAGCTGTTCGCCACGGTCCTGAAGACCGCCGCCCATCCCCGCCGGCTCACCTCGGGACGCCGGGCCTTCTTCCGCCGGGCGGCCCGTCTGTACCGGCGCCACCGCCCCGCCGGCTACCCGACTCCGGGCGGCAGCCTGGGCGTTCAGCACCGGCTGCTGTCGTCGGGGGCGTACACCGCCTTCCGTGCCCTGCGCGGCGCCAACCGGTCGGCGGCGCGGGCGGCCCGGCGCGTCCCGAGCCCCCAGGGACTGCGCACCCGGCTGCACTACGCCCGCGCACTGCGCCGCCCGCTGGACCCCACGCTCGCCGTGTACTGCGCCTACTGGGGCCGGGGTTACGCGTGCAGTCCGGCCGCGATCCATGTCAAGGCCCGTGAACTCGCCCCGCATCTGCGTGCGGTGTTCCTGGTCGAGCCGGACGCGGTGGCCGCGATGCCCGAGGACGTGGAGCACGCGGTCATCGGCAGCCGCGAGTACTGGGAGGTGCTCGCCCGCGCCACCTATCTCGTGAACAACGCCAACTTCGCGGACGCCGTCGTCAAACGCCCCGGCAGCGTGCACCTGCAGACCCAGCACGGCACCCCGCTGAAGAAGATGGGCGTCGACCAGGCGACCTATCCCGTGGTGGCCGCGGCGACCGGCAGTTTCAGCCGCCTGCTGGCCCGGGTGGACCGCTGGGACTACAACCTGACCTCCAACCGGCACTCCACCGAGATGTGGGAGCGGGCGTTCCCCGCCGCGCACGAGACCCTGGAGTACGGCTATCCGCGCAACGACGTCTACTGCACGGCGAGCGCCGAGGACGTCGCCCGGGTCCGCCGCGAACTGGGCGTCCCCGAGGGCAGGACGGCGCTGCTGTACGCGCCCACGCACCGCGACTACAGCACCGGCTTCGAGTCCCGCCTCGACCTGGAGGCGCTGTGCGAGGCGATCGGCGACCAGTACGTGATCCTGCTGCGCGCGCACTACTTCTACGACGAGGGGGCGGCGCGCGGCAGCGGCCGGATCATCGACGTCACCCGGCACCGCTCCTCCGAGGACGTGTGCCTGGCCGCCGACGCGCTGATCACCGACTACTCGTCGATCATGTTCGACTACGCCAACCTGGACCGGCCGATCGTCGTGTACGCGGACGACTGGGACGTCTACCGGGAGACCCGGGGCGTCTACTTCGACCTGACGGAGTGCCCGCCCGGCCGCGTCGCCCGCACCCCGGACGAACTGGCCGCCGCCTTCACCGACGGCTCGTACGCGGACGATTCCGCCACCGCCCTGCGCGCCGCGTTCCGGGAGCGTTTCTGCCAGTTCGACGACGGTCGCGCGGCCGAGCGCGTGGTGCGCCGGGTGCTGCTCGGCGAGCCGCCCGAGTCGATCCCGCCCGTGATCCCGCTCGCCGAGCGCACCCCGGCCCCGGCCCCGGCCGCCGCCCTCGTGAGGAGCTGACCCCAGTGCCCCGCTTCAGCGTCATCGTCCCCGTCTTCAAGGTGCAGGGCTACCTGCGCGAATGCCTCGACTCGGTGCTCGAGCAGTCCTTCGTGGACGTCGAGGTGATCGCCGTGGACGACCGCTCACCCGACGGGTGCGGCGCGATCCTCGACGGGTACGCCGAGCGCGACCCCCGGGTGCGGGTGCTGCACCTGCCCGAGAACGTCGGTCTCGGGCGGGCCCGCAACGCCGGCCTGGAGCAGGCCGGCGGCGACTACGTGCTCTTCCTCGACAGCGACGACCACTACACGCCGGGTCTGCTGGCCGCGGTCGCCGCGCGGCTCGACGCCACCGGCGACCCGGACATCCTGGTCTTCGACCATGTGCGCACCCACTGGTGGGGCCGCGGCGGGCAGAGCAAGTCGGCCGGCCTGCTGGCCGCCGGCGCCGCCCTGGACACCTTCGACGTCCGCGAGCACCCGCAGTACCTGCACCTGTTCCTGGTGGCCTGGAACAAGGCGTACCGGCGTTCCTTCCTGCTGGCGCACGGCCTGCGCTACGAGCCCGGCCTGTACGAGGACGCCCCCGTCACCTACCGCTCGATGGTGCTGGCCGGCCGGATCGCCTGCCTGGACCGGATCGGCGTCGAGTACCGCCAGCGCCGGCAGGGCGCGATCACCAGGACCCCGGGGCGCCGCCACTTCGACATCTTCCCGCAGTACGAGGGCCTGTTCGCGTTCCTCGCGCAGCGCCCCGACCTTGCCTGGGCGCGCCCGCTGCTGTTCGAACGGGCCCTGGACCACATGCTGTTCGTGCTGGCCTGCGAGGACCGGGTGACCCCCGCCGACCGTCCGGACTTCCACCGCGAGATCCGCTCCTTCCACCGCCGTCACCTCCCGGCGGACTTCACCCCGCCGGCGGACGCGCGCGGTGCCGAGATGCGGCTGCTGGCGACGGCGCCGTACGCCTCGTACGCGGTGCTGCGGGGGCTGCGCACCCTGCGCGGCACGGCCGGGGCCGGCGGCCGGCGGGTGGCGCGGACGGTTTCACGGGCGACCCGGCGGACCTCGCACGCGGTCCGGTCCGGCTTCCCCCTCGATCCGCAGCTCGCGCTCTACTCGGCGAGCCACCACCGGGGCGTGACGGGTGACCCGGCCGCCCTCTACGCCAAGGCCCGCGAACTCGCCCCGCACATCCACGGGGTGTGGGTGGTCCGACAGGACGCGGTGGACTCGCTGCCGCCCGGCGTCGACCACGTCACGCCGGGTTCGCGGCGCTACCACGCGCTCACCGCGCAGGCCACCTACTGGGTGAACAACGTCAACTGGCCGGGCACCCCGGCCAAGCGGCCCGGCAGCGTCCACATCCACACCCATCAGGGCACCCCGCTGAAGTACATGGCGGCCGACCTGCTGACCAAGCCCGGTGCCCGGCACGGACTCGACGTGCCGCGGATGCTGCGCCGCGCGGACCGCTGGGACTACAGCCTGGTCGCCAACCGCCACTCGGAGCTGGTCTGGGACCGCGCCTACCCCTGCCATTTCACGTCCCTGCGCACCGGCAGCCCCCGCAACGACGCCCTGGTGAACGCCGGTGCCGACGACGGGCGGGCCGTGCGGGCCCGGCTCGGCGTCCCGGACGGGCGGACGGTGGTGCTGTACGCGCCGACGCGCCGGGAGTACCGGCGGGGCGGTCACGTCGAGCGGATCGACCTGGCCCGGTTCGCCGCCGACCTCGGGCCCGACCACACCCTCGTCGTCCGCCTGCATCCCTCGCTGGCCACCGGCCCGGCACGCGGGCTGGGGCTGACCGAACTGCACCGGCGCGGTGTGCTGATCGACGCGACGGACGAGCCGCACGTCGAGGACCTGATGCTCGCCTCGGACGTGCTGCTCACCGACTACTCGGCCCTGATGTTCGACTACGCCAACCTGGACCGGCCGATCGTGGTCCACGCCGACGACTGGGAGGCGTACGCGGCCAGCCGGGGCGCCTACTTCGACATCACCGCCGAGGCGCCGGGCCATGTGTCGCGCTCCTACCGGGAACTGGCGTCTCTGTTCGCCTCCGGGGCGTGGCGGGACGAGGAGGCGGCGCGACTGCGGGCCGCCTTCCGGGACCGGTTCTGCGAGTTCGACGACGGCCGGGCCGCCGAGCGGGTGGTGCGGACGCTGATGCTGGGCGAGGACCTGCTCCCGCCCGGGCCCGGGTCCGCCGCCGCGCTGGGCGGGCTGCCGGCCCCCGCCTCCGGACGGGATCTGCTGACCTCGTCGTAGCGCGCGGCGGGCGGGTCGCGCGCCGGCCGGCGTGGGATCCGCCCACCGGGGTGGTCGCCGGGGTGGCGGCCTCACTCGTTGAGGTGAAGCGCGTCATGCCGTCGGCCGCGGCGGGAACATACGGCCCATGCCCCAGACGCCCCCTTCTCCGTCCGTCCGGTGAGCGCCGGAACACTCGTCCGGCGCACCGTGCGCGGCGCGACGGCGCTGCGCGGCGGCCGTCTGCGCCGCCCGAGTCCGTACCAGGTCTTCGGCGCCCTGTTCTGGCTGGTGATGACGCTCGCGTACTGGCGGGTGCCGCTGTGCTGCGACTCCGGCCAGCACGCGGCGGTCGTCGAACGCCTCAAGGCGGACCTGCTCCACCCGGCGCACTCGATGGCGGCCCTGCCGGGCGCGGGCAGCCCCTACTACGGGCCGTACGCCGTCGCCCAGGCCGTCCTCGCACGGCTGACCGGGCTGTCGGGCTGGGAGGTCGTGAAGCTGGCCGGGCCGGCGCACCTGCTGGTCCTGCTGACGGGGACCGGCCGATTCGTCCGGATGCTCACGCCCCGCCCGTGGGCGCCGGTGCTGGCCCTGCCGGCCATGACGCTGCTGTGGGGCACCGCACGCGTCCTGTGGAGCGGCTACCTCGGGCTGATGCCGATGACCACGAACCTCGGCTACCCGTCGGCGTTCGCCATCGGGCTGACGCTGTGGGCGTGGGCGCTGACGGGCGCCCTCGCGGGGACGGACGGCGCCGCGGTGCGCTACGTCGGCCCGGACGGGCTGCGCGGCTGGTGGAGGTACGCCGTCATCGGGGCGCTGTACGGCCTGATCCTGCTGATCCACCCGGTGACGGCCGTGTCGGCGGTGACCGGGGCGGTGGCGGTCGTCGCGGCGCGGCAGCGGGCGTGGCGGGCTCCGGTGGCGGCCCGCTGGGCGCTCGCGGCGGCGGTCGCCCTGATGGTCGCGGTGTCCTGGCCGTACTACGACGTGCTGTCGCTGACGGGCGAGACCGGCCTCGACGGGATGCACCGCCGGCTGTACGAGCAGATGGCCGCGAACTCCTGGCTGGCGCTGCTCGGGGCGCCCGCGCTGTGGGCGCGCGCCCGGCGCTCGGCGCGTGACCCGCTGGTGCTGATGTTCTCGGTGCAGTGCCTGGTGGTGGGCTACGGCTGGGTGAGCGGGCACTACACGTACGGCAGGGCCCTGTGGGCGGCGCTGCTGCCGCTGCAACTGGCGGCGGCCGTCGCGCTGGCGGCGCCCCGGCCGTGGAGGCGGGCCAGGCGGGCGCTGGGCGGGGCCGTGGCCGCCGGGGCGTGCGTGGGGTTCCTCACCGTGCAGGCCGGGGCGGTCGTACCGCGCGCACTGGACCCGGTGGGCTTCGCGCAGCCGCCGCGCTGGCCGTCGTACGACTGGGCGGCCCGGCACATCGGTTACGGCGAGGTGGTGATCACCGACGGGTACATCGCCGGTCACCTCATCGCCGGGTACGGGCCGTACCTCGCCGCGCCGATCTGGCCGGACCCGGCCCTGGACGAGCGGGAGCGGGCCCGCCGGCTCGCCGACGTCCGCGCCTACCTCGCCCCGGGGTCGACCCGCGCCGGGCGCGCCGCCCTCGTCCGCCGCTACCACGTGCGCTGGCTGCTGCTGACGCCCCGCCATCCGGTGCCCCCGGAGGCGGTGGTGGTGGCGTGGAGCCGGCGGACCGGTGAGGTGCTGGCGCGGGTCCCCTCGGGAGCGGCCGCCCGGGGTCTCCCCCCGGACGGCCGTCAGTGACTACTCGATGACGAGGTCGACCTCGACGTTGCCGCGGGTGGCGTTGGAGTAGGGGCACACCTGGTGGGCCTGCTCGACGAGCTTGCGGCCGGTGGCCTCGTCCACGCTGTCGGGCAGCTCGACGCGCAGGGTGACCTTGAGGGCGAAGCCCTCACCCTCCTTGCCGATGCCGACCTCGGCGGTCACGGCGGCGTCACTGACGTCGACCTTGGCGGCGCGGCCGACGAGGCCGAGGGCGCTGCCGAAACAGGCGGCGTAACCGGCGGCGAACAGCTGCTCCGGGTTGGTGCCCTGACCGTTGCCGCCCATCTCCACCGGTATGCCCAGCGCGAGGTCCAGGGTGCCGTCGGAGGAGACGGCGCGGCCGTCCCGGCCGTGGGTGGCGGTGGCGACAGCGGTGTAGAGCGCGTCCATGGAAAACCATCCCTCTGCGTGCGAGTCGTGTGCGGCGGCGCCCTTCCGGGCCGCCTTCCGGACCTAAGTAGAGCACACAACTGAATTGTGCACAACTAAATGGCTCGAAAGAGCTATCCTGGGAGGCATGACCGCGACGCCGACCCCAGCCGCCCAGGAGAACTGGCTCCGCCTGGACCGCCAGATCTGCTTCTCCCTGCACGCCGCCTCCCGCGCCTTCAACGGCGTCTACCGCGTGATCCTCAAGGACCTCGGTCTGACCTACCCCCAGTACCTGGTGATGCTGGTGCTGTGGGAGCACGGCGACCTGCCCGTGAAGAAGCTCGGCGAACACCTGCGGCTCGACTCCGGCACGCTCTCGCCGCTGCTCAAGCGGCTGGAGGGAACCGGTCTCGTACGACGCGAGCGCTCCACCCGCGACGAGCGCTCGGTGGAGGTGCGGCTGACCGGGGAGGGCGCCGCGCTGCGCGAGCGGGCCCTCGAGGTACCGCGCCGGATCTTCGCCTCGACCGGGTTCGACATGGAGGAGCTCGGCGCCCTGCGCGCCCGCCTCGACGAACTCACGACCGCGCTGGACGCGGCCGCGCTGTCCCAGGCTCCGGGCCACCCGTAACCGGGCCCGCCCGACCGCTCACGGGCGGCACGCGGACGTAGAGACGCAGGGTCACCCCCCGGCGGGCGTACTCCCGGCGCGGGGTGAACTGCTCCCGGACGACCGTGAGTTTGGCCCGCTCGGTCGGGTCGCGCGGCGACCAGCGCGAGGTGAGGGCGTACGGCTCGGCGACGACCCAGACCCGGTCGACCGGGGCGAGCCGGCGCAGCAGTTCCCGGGGCCCGGTCTCTCGGCCCCACAGCGTCCCGGAGCGGGGCCCGGACTCCCGGAGCGCGATGTCGTAGCCGCGCCGGAACCCCCGCGGGTACGTCAGCGCCGCCAGCCGCTCCACCGAGGGCAGGAACAGCACCGGATCACCGGGCCGGACCTGCCGGGCGGCGAGAGCGGCGACCGCCGCGAGGTTGTCGGGGCGGTGGTCCGGCGAACGGTCCTCCAGGTGCAGCGGAAGAGTCTGCAGGAAGGCCAGAGCGACGGCCAGCACGCCGGCCAGGACGACCACCCGGCCGGCCGGCGGACCCCCGAGCCCCGCCCGCGGAGCGCCCACCCGGCCGTACGACGGACCCCTGAGCCCTGCCCGCCAACGCTGAGCGCCCACCCGGCCGCACGACCGACCCCCGAGACACGCTCGCGAACGCCGGGCATCCACCCGGCGTCCCCGCAGTCCCTCCACGGCGGTGGCCACGCGGTCGGCGCCCGCCGCCACCAGCAGCGGCGATCCCGCCAGCGCGTACAGCACGTACCGGTCGTGATAGAGCGGCCGGACCTGCGAGACGCTCATCAGGATCGCGGGCGGCAGCACCAGCAGCGGCCCCGCCACCACCGCCACGCGCCGGGCCCCGAGACCCGCCACCAGCAGCACGACGGACACCCAGAAGACCGCCCCCGTCGGACCGGCGGCGAAGCTCCGCCCCAGCTTCCCGACCCGGTCCCAGCCCGGCGCCACCAGCCACGCCACCTGCCCCGACTGCCGCCGCGACACCCACACCAGCGGCAGCAGGAGCACCCCGGTCACCGCCACCGCCCGCGCCCACCCCGCCCACACGGCCCTCGGCACCCGGGTCAGCGCCAGGGTCGCCGCGTGCGCGCAGACCGCCAGCACCGCCAGCTCGTGCAGCAGGCAGGACACCGCGAGGACGCACCCGTACGGCCACCACACCGCGCCGGGCCGCCCCGGCCGCCCGTCCGACGCCCGCACCAGCAGCAGCGTCGCGGCCGCCACCCCGGCCGCGACGAGCGCGTAGGACCGGCCCTCCTGCGCGTAGTGGCCGGTCAGTGGGGTGACCGCGTACAGCAGGCCGGCCCACAGCCCGACCCGCGGCCGGGACAGCCGCACCCCGAGGGCGGCGACCAGTGCGGCCGTCGCCGAGGCCGCGAACAGCGACGGCAGCCGCAGGACGACCTCGCCGGGGTGGACGGGCAGCACGGCGTGCATGAACAGGTAGTACAGCCCGTGGACCGCGTCCACCTCGTGCAGCAGCCGCCAGATCTGCGGCACCGTGCGCCAGGCCACCAGGAAGGTGACGCTCTCGTCGCCCCACATGCCGCCGCGGTCCAGGCCCCACAGTCCGGCCGCGAGCATCACGGCCGCGGGAAGCGCCACGGCCAGCGCCCGCTCGCTTCTCCGTTCGGCCCCGCTCGACTGCCCGCTCGTCACAAGGCCGATTGTGTGGTGCCGACCGGCCATTGGTGATGATTGGCGGTGTATCAGACGTTTCACGTCATTCGCCCGGATTACCATCCGCTCGATGAACCTCGCGCCGCACACCCTCATGACCTCCGCGGCGAACGCCGTGCGACGACCCCGCCACCTCGCGCTCGCCACCGCCTGGCTCGCCGGCCGCGCCCTGATGCTGTGGCTGCTCGCCCACAACGGGCTGGCCGTCCTGGGCGGAGGCCGGGTGGCGGGCGAGGTGTGGTGGCTCTACCACCGCTGGTACGGCGGGCTCGCGCACGGCGTCTTCCCCGCGCACGACCCGCTGTGGCAGTACCCGCCGGGCGCTGGCCCGGTCCTGCTGTCACCCGCGCTGCTGCCCGGCCTGACGTACTTCCAGGCGTTCGTCGCCCTCACCCTCGCCGCCGACGCGGCCGTCACCGGGGCCCTGGTGCGCGCGGGCGGGCGGCCCGGCCACAGCCTGTGCGGGGCGGCGGTGTGGGTGGGCGGCCTCCCCCTGCTGCTGCACCTCCCGCTCGCGCGCTACGACGTGCAGGTCACCGCGCTCGCCGTCCTCGCCCTGCTGGCGTGGTCGCGGTACCCGCGCGTGTGCGGGGCGCTGGCCGCGGCGGGCGCGCTGGTGAAGGTGTGGCCGGCGCTGGTGCTGCTGGGGCCGGCGAGGGGCCGGGCGGCACGGTCGGCGTGGACGTGGGCGGCGCTGACGGCCGCCGCCGTGCTCGCCCTGTTCGCCGCCGTGTGCCGCGACCCCTTCTCCTTCCTGCTCCAGCAGGGCGGCCGGGGCGTGCAGATCGAGTCGTTCGGCGGCACCCTGCTCGGCCTCGCCACCCACGCCGGCTGGCCGGGGACCGTCGGGTACCGCTACGGGGCGATGGAGTTCACCGGCCCCTACGTCCCGGCCGTCGCCGCCGCCTCACTGGCGTTCACGGGTGTCGCCTTCGCGCTGCTGCTGCTTTGGCGGGTCCGGGCCCGGAACTGGACACCGGCGACGCCGTACGACGCGGCGCTCAGCGCCGTCCTGCTGTTCACCGTCACCAGCCGGGTCATCAGCCCGCAGTACATGGTCTGGCTGGTGGGCCTGGCCGCCGTCTGCCTGACCTCCCGGCACACCACGCAGCGTCCCGTGGCGGCGCTGATCGTGGCGGCCACCGCCGTCAGTTCGGTCGTGTACCCCGTCCTGTACCACGAGGTGGTCACCAGCACGTGGACGGGCTGCGCGCTGATGCTCGTGCGCAACGGCCTGCTGGCCGCGGCCGCCGCCCTGTCGTTCATCCGCCTGTGGCGCTCCACCGACGGCCCGCCGCACCTGCCCCCGCGCCTCCCCGGCGGACCGCTCGCCTCCCTCCTCCCGCTCCCCGCCCGGCGCCTGTCCGGCGCCCACCGCTCCCCGTCCCGGTGACGGGGGACCACGTCGGGGTGCTCCCGCGCCGGGTGGCCGACGCCGGGTGCCGCCGCCTGCTTCACTGAGACCGGCGCCACGCGGGGCGCCGCCACGGACGAGGGGACGGCCGCACATGACCTGGCTGATCACCGGCGGCGCCGGCTACATCGGGGCGCACGTCGTAGCGGCGATGACCGGTGCGGGCGAGCGGACCGTCGTCTACGACGACCTGTCGACGGGCCTCGCCGACCGCGTCCCCGAAGGGATCCCCCTGGTCACCGGTTCGACGCTGGACGCCGCGCTGCTGGCCCGCACCCTGGCCGAGCACGCGGTCACCGGTGTCGTCCACCTGGCCGCGAAGAAGCAGGTGGGCGAGTCGGTCGAACTGCCGCTGCACTACTACCGGGAGAACGTCGAGGGTCTGCGCGTGCTGCTGGAGGCCGTGACGGCGGCCGGGGTGCGCTCCTTCGTGTTCTCCTCCTCGGCCGCGGTGTACGGCATGCCGGACCTCGACCTGGTGACGGAGGAGACGCCGTGCGCGCCGATGAGCCCCTACGGCGAGACCAAGCTGGCCGGCGAGTGGCTGGTGCGCGCCACCGGCCGGGCCGGCGGACTTTCCACGGCCTGCCTGCGCTACTTCAACGTGGCGGGCGCGGCCCGTCCGGAACTCGCGGACGTGGGCGTCCACAACCTGATCCCGATGATCTTCGAGCGGCTGACCGCGGGCGCGCCCCCGCGGATCTTCGGCGACGACTACGCCACCCCCGACGGCACCTGCGTCCGCGACTACATCCACGTGGTGGACCTGGCGGAGGCCCATGTGGCGGCCGCGCGCGCCCTGCGGGCCGCCCCGGGCCACGCCCTCACCCTCAACATCGGCCGCGGGGAGGGCGTGTCCGTCCGCGAGATGATCGACCGCGTCAGCGCCCTCACCGGCCACCACCGACCTCCGACGGTCACCCCGCGCCGCCCCGGTGACCCCGCCCGGGTCGTGGCGTCCGCCGACCGCGCCGCCACGGAGCTGGGCTGGAAGGCCACCCACGACGTCCAGGACATGATCACCTCGGCCTGGGAGGGCTGGGTACGACTGCACCCGGCGGCGGCGCGCTAGCGCCGTGGCGACCCCCGCCAAGGGCGCCTCACAGCGCCTTGAGTGCCTCCGCCGTCGCCCGGGCGAGTGTGCCCAGGTAGCCCTTCGGCAGCTTGGGGCTGCGGATCACCACCGAGCGCCAGTACAGGGGTCCCGAGATCAGGTCGAGGGCCAGGTCCTCGTCGGCGCCGGGACGGATCTCGCCGCGCTGAGCGGCCGAGACCATGATCTTGGCTGCGACGCCGTCCTGCCCCTCGCGCAGCGCCTTCTGCATGGCCTCGGCGATGTCGGGGTTGCGTGCCGCCTCGGCCTGGAGGTCGGGGATGATCTGCGAGGCGACGGGGTGGCGCAGCGCCCGCGAGGTCACCTCGTACAGCAGTCGCAGGTCGCCCTCCAGCGAGCCGGTGTCCGGGGCCGGCAGGCCCTGCACGGCGATCGCCGAGACGAGGTCGAGGACGAGGTGCAGCTTGGAGCGCCAGCGGCGGTAGACGGCCGTCTTGCCGACACCCGCGCGGCGCGCGATGCCCTCGATCGACATCCGCGCGTAGCCGACGGACGCGAGCTCCTCGAAGACGGCGGCCCGGATGGCCTCCGTCTTGTCCTCCCGGAGCACGGCGGCTCCCGCGGGGGTCCGGCGGCGCGGACGCGTTCGGGGCTCCTCTGCGTTCGTCGTCATGCCGTCAAGCATAGGGCGTCACGACGAAACGGTTGCGTTCCGACGTCGACTCCGCCTACGCTCGCGTTGCGACGATACGGTCCCGTCCCGACGTAAGAAAACGTGAAGGAAAGCGTAAGGAAACTCCGGGCGACGAACCCGGCGGCAACCGAGCGCGCGCCACCCCCTCCCCCCGAGTGAAAGCAGCGGATGTGAGCCAGGTCCTCCACACACCGCCCCCGACGCCGGCCCCGGCCGACGACGATCTCGCGGCCCTCGCCGCCCGCCACGGCCTCTCGGTCAGCGGCGCCCGCCCGTCCCTGCCGGACTACGTCCGCCAGCTGTGGGACCGGCGCCACTTCATCGCGGCCTTCTCGACCGCCAAGCTCACCTCGCAGTACAGCCAGGCGAAACTGGGCCAGGTCTGGCAGGTGATGACCCCCCTGCTGAACGCGGCGGTCTACTACTTCATCTTCGGCGTGCTGCTGCAGACCAAGAAGGGCGTGCCGGACTACATCCCGTTCCTGGTCACGGGCGTGTTCATCTGGACGTTCACGCAGAGCTCGATCATGTCGGGCACCCGGGCCATCGCGGGCAACCTCGGTCTCGTCCGGGCGCTGCACTTCCCGCGGGCCGCGCTGCCCATCTCGTTCGTCCTCCAGCAGCTCCAGCAGCTGCTGTTCTCGATGGCCGCCCTGGTCGTCATCCTGCTCTGCTTCGGCGTGCCGGTCGCCGCCTCCTGGGCGCTGGCGATCCCGGCCCTGGTCCTGCAGTTCACCTTCAACGCGGGCATCTCGATGATCGTGGCCCGGCTCGGGGCGAAGACGCCGGACATCGCACAGCTGATGCCGTTCGTGCTGCGTACCTGGATGTACATCTCCGGCGTGATGTGGAGCATCGACCACCTGCTCCAGAGGCACACCGGCCTCCCGTCCTGGGTGGCGCCCACGCTGCAGGCCAACCCGCCCGCCGTCTACATCGACCTGATGCGGTACGCGCTCATCGACAGCTTCCACTCCAGCCAGCTGCCGGCCCACGTGTGGCTGCTCGCGGCTGGCTGGGCGCTGCTCGCCGGAGTCGGCGGCTTCATCTACTTCTGGAAGGCTGAGGAGACGTACGGCCGTGGCTGAGAACACCGAGTACCGCTACGAGAGCGACGGCGAGCGCATCCCCACCGTCGTCGTCGACAAGGTCGACATCGTCTACCGGGTCAACGGCACCGGCGCCGGGCGCGGCTCCGCCACCGCCGCCCTCAACCGCATCCTGCGCCGCGAGAAGGCCGAGCGGGCCGCGGGCGTGCGCACGGTGCACGCGGTCAGGAACGTGTCCTTCGTCGCGTACCGGGGCGAGGCGATCGGCCTGATCGGCTCCAACGGCTCCGGCAAGTCGACGCTGCTCAAGGCCGTCGCGGGTCTGCTGCCGGTGGAGAACGGCCGTATCCACACCGACGGCCAGCCCTCCCTCCTCGGCGTCAACGCGGCCCTGATGAACGACCTCACCGGCGAGCGCAACGTCTACCTCGGCGGCCTCGCCATGGGCATGTCCCGCGAGCAGGTCAAGGAGCGCTACCAGGAGATCGTCGACTTCTCCGGCATCAACGAGAAGGGCGACTTCATCACCCTGCCGATGCGCACCTACTCCTCCGGCATGGCAGCCCGCCTGCGCTTCTCCATCGCCGCCGCCAAGGACCACGACGTGCTGCTCGTCGACGAGGCCCTGGCCACCGGCGACGCCTCCTTCCGCAAGCGGTCCGAGGCCCGTATCCGCGAGCTGCGCGAGCACGCCGGCACCGTCTTCCTGGTCAGCCACAACAACAAGTCGATCCGCGACACCTGCGACCGCGTGCTGTGGCTGGAGCGCGGGGAACTGCGCATGGACGGCCCCACCGAGGAGGTCCTGGAGGCGTACGAGGCGTTCACGGGCGGCCCGGAGAAGCCCAGGCCGAAGGCCCGGCCGAAGAGGACTCCCCCGAAGACCCCGGAGCAGACCCGGCCCACGCCCGAGGACGCCAAGGTGCCGCTCTCCTCGTGAGACGTGCGCCGTGAGACACACGCCGTGAGGCGGGCGGCAGCCGCCGCCCGGGCAGAACGAAGGGCGCCCCCGCCACGACGGCCGGGGGCGCCCTCACGCACGTACGGGCTAGGAATGCGTGCGCAGCAGCGTCCGCATGGTCCGCATCGCCACGGACAGGTTCGCCAGGTCGAAGGAGTCCGAGCCCTGGATCTCCTCCAGGGTCGTGCGGGCCCGGCCCAGGATCGGCGCGTTCCTCTCCTCCCACGCGGTGAAGCGCTGCTCGGGGGTCGAGGTGCCGTTGCCCACGGCGAGCACGTCGGCCGTCAGCGAGGCGTGGGCCGCATACAGGTCCTCGCGGATCGAGGCGCGGGCCATGGACTGCCAGCGGTCCGCGCGCGGCAGCTCGATGATGCGGTCCATGAGCTGGGTGATGTGCAGCCGGTCGGCGAGGTCGTAGTACACCTCGGCGACGTCCAGCGGCTCCTTGCCCATCCGGTCGGCCACCGAGACGATGTCCAGCGTCGGGAAGGCGGAGGAGAACCCGGCCACCCGCGTGGCCAGTTCGTCCGGCACGCCCGCGGCTGTCAGCTCGTCGCGGATCTGCTCGTACCACTCCAGGTCCGCGCCGCGCAGCAGCTTCGGCAGCTCTCCCCAGACCAGCTCGACCCGTTCGGAGAAGAACTCCACCGTCTCGGCGAGTTGCAGCGGCTGCGGCCGGTTGTTCAGCAGCCAGCGCGTGCCCCGCTCCACCAGCCGGCGCGAGTGCAGACGGATCCGGGTCTGGACGGCGGCCTCGACCGAGTTGTCCAGCGCCTCCACGGCGTCCCACACGGCGCCCGAACGGAAGATCGTGCGGGCCACGGTCTGGGCGCGGACGATCTCCTCCAGCGAGGCACCGGTCTCCTCCCGCAGCCGGTGCAGATACGTCGTACCGCCCGTGTTGACCGTGTCGTTGACCAGGACCGTCGTGGTGATCTCACGGTTCAGCGGGTGGCCGTCGATCCGCTCGGTGAACTTCTCGCGCAGCGCCGCCGGGAAGTAGGTGTGGAGCAGACCGCGCAGGTACGGGTCGTCCGGCAGCGAGGTGTGCAGCAGCTCCTCGGCGACCGTGATCTTCGTGTACGCCAGCAGGACGGCCGTCTCCGGGCTGGTCAGGCCCTGCCCGGCACCGAGGCGCTCGCGGATCTGGCGGTCGGTGGGCAGGAACTCCAGCGCCCGGTCGAGCAGGCCCGCGCGCACCAGGTGCCGCAGGTACCGCTGCTGCGCGTGGAGCATGTCCTTGGACTGGGCGAGGGCGTTGGCGATCGCCGTGTTCTGCGCGTAGTTGTTGCGCAGGACCAGGTGGCCGACCTCGTCGGTCATCTCGGCGAGCAGCTTGTTGCGCTGCTTGACCGTCATGTCGCCGTCCGTGACCAGGCCGTTGAGCAGGATCTTGATGTTCACCTCGTGGTCGGAGGTGTCCACGCCCGCGCTGTTGTCGATGGCGTCCGTGTTGGTCTTGCCGCCGTGCAGCGCGAACTCGATCCGGCCGAGCTGGGTCAGACCGAGGTTGCCGCCCTCCCCGACGACCTGGACCCGCAGGTCGGCGCCGTCGACCCGGATCGGGTCGTTGGCCTTGTCGCCGACGTCCGCGTGGGACTCCGTGGACGCCTTCACGTAGGTGCCGATGCCGCCGTTCCACAGCAGGTCGACCGGCGCCCGCAGGATGGCCTTCATCAGGTCGGCCGGCGTCATCTTGGACACCTTGTCCTCGATGCCGAGGGCCTGGCGGATGTGGGCGTTGACCGGGATGGCCTTGGCGGTGCGCGGGAAGACGCCGCCGCCCGCGGAGATCAGCGCCGTGTCGTAGTCGGCCCAGCTGGAGCGCGGCAGCTCGAAGACGCGGCGGCGCTCGGCGTAGGAGGTGGCCGCGTCCGGGGTCGGGTCCAGGAAGATGTGCCGGTGGTCGAAGGCGGCGACCAGGCGGATGTGCTCGGACAGCAGCATGCCGTTGCCGAACACGTCACCGGACATGTCCCCGATGCCGACGACCGTGAAGTCCTCGGCCTGGGTGTTCACGCCCAGCTCCCGGAAGTGCCGCTTGACGGACTCCCAGGCACCGCGGGCGGTGATGCCCATGCCCTTGTGGTCGTAGCCGGCCGAACCGCCGGAGGCGAAGGCGTCGCCGAGCCAGAAGTTGTACTGCTCGGCGACCCCGTTGGCGATGTCCGAGAAGGTCGCGGTGCCCTTGTCGGCGGCGACCACCAGGTAGGTGTCGTCCTCGTCGTGCCGGACGACGTCCGCCGGGGGCACGACCTCGCCGGCCACCATGTTGTCGGTGATGTCGAGCAGCGCCGAGATGAACGTCTTGTAGCTGGCGATGCCCTCGGCCAGCCAGGCGTCCCGGTCCACGCTCGGGTCGGGCAGCTGCTTGGCGACGAAGCCGCCCTTGGCGCCCACCGGCACGATGACGGTGTTCTTCACCATCTGCGCCTTGACCAGGCCGAGGATCTCGGTCCGGAAGTCCTCCTTGCGGTCGGACCAGCGCAGCCCGCCTCGGGCGACCTTCCCGAACCGCAGGTGCACGCCCTCCACCTGCGGCGAGTACACCCAGATCTCGAACGCCGGGCGCGGCGCGGGCAGGTCGGGGATCGCCTGCGGGTCGAACTTCATGGAGACGTACGCGTGCGGCTGGCCGCCCGCCGCCTCCTGGAAGAAGTTGGTCCGCAGGGTCGCCTTGATGACGGTGAGGAAGGACCGCAGGATGCGGTCCTCGTCGAGGCTCGCCACCTGGTCGAGCGCCGCCTCCAGTTCCTCCAGCAGCGCGTCCACGAGTTCGTGCCCGGCGCGCTGGCGGTCCGGCGACATCCGCGCCTCGAACAGCGACACCAGCAGACGCGTGGTGTGGACGTTGTTGCGGAGGGTGTCCTCCATGTAGTCCTGGCTGAACGTGGAACCCGCCTGGCGCAGGTACTTGGCGTACGCCCGCAGCACCATCGCCTGCCGCCAGCCCAAACCGGCGCTGAGCACGAGGGAGTTGAAGCCGTCGTTCTCCGCCCGGCCGGTCCAGGTGGCGGCGAACGCCTCCTGGAAACGCTCGCGGCCGTCGTCGCCGAGGTGGTCACCGCCGCCGCTGGGCGACTTGGGCACGCGCAGACCGAAGTCGTACACCCAGGCCACGCTGCGGTCGGAGCAGCGCAGCTCGTACGGCCGCTCGTCCGTCACCTCGACGCCGAGCCGGTTGAGGACCGGCAGCACCGCGGACAGGGAGACCGCGTCGCCCTTGCGGTAGATCTTGAACCGGCGCTCCTCGGGCGCCGCGCCCACCGGCTCGTAGAGGCTCAGCGCGAAGTCCTTGCCGGTGTGCTCCTGGGCCTCGGTGAGGCGCTCGATGTGCACCAGGTCGGCGACCGCGGCCCGCGGGGTGTGGTCGGCCTTGTAGCCCTCGGGGAAGGCGTTGCCGTAGCGGCGCACCAGCTCGGCCGCGCGCTCCTCGCCCAGCTCGGCGTTGAGCGCCTCGGCGAAGCCGTCGGCCCAGGAGCGGGCGGCCTCGACCAGCCGTGCCTCGATGCGCTCCTTGTCGGCGTCGGACAGCTGCGGCAGCTCGGTGCCCTGCGGGACCCGCACCACGAAGTGCAGCCGGGACAGGATCGACTCGGTGTTCCAGGCCGTGAAGTCGACGCTGGTGCCGGCGAGCTCCTCCTTCAGGATGTCGATGATCCGCAGCCGCACACCGGTCGTGTAGCGGTCGCGGGGGAGGTAGACGAGGGCGGAGTAGTAGCGCCCGTACTCGTCCTGGCGGAGGTAGAGGCGCAGCCGCCTGCGCTCCTGGAGGTACAGCACCGAGGTGACGATGGCCTGCAGTTCGTCGGCCGGGGTCTGGAACAGCTCGTCGCGCGGGTAGGTCTCCAGGATCTGGAGCAGGTCGCGCCCGTCGTGGCTGTTGGGCGAGAACCCGGCGCGCTCCAGGACCTCCTCGACCTTGCGCCGGATGACCGGGACCCGGCGCACGGACTCGGTGTAGGCGGCGGAGGAGAACAGTCCGAGGAAGCGCCGCTCGCCGACGACGTTGCCCTGCTCGTCGAACTTCTTGACGCCGATGTAGTCGAGATACGACGGCCGGTGCACGGTGGAGCGGCTGTTGGCCTTGGTCAGCACCAGCAGCTTGTGCTCGCGGGCCTTGGCGCGGGCGTCGGCGGGCAGCCGCTCGAAGGAGGGGCTGACGGGGTGGCTCTCGTCGCTCGCGTGGTGCGGGTCCGAGCGCAGTATGCCCAGACCGGTGCCGGGTACGGCGGCGAGCGAGTCGTCGTCGCGCAGCTGGTACTCGCGGTAGCCGAGGAAGGTGAAGTGGTCGGCGGCCAGCCAGCGCAGCAGCTCGCGGGCCTCCTCGATGTCCTGGCCGCGCAGGTCGGAGGCGACCGGCTCCTTCGGCAGCTCGTCGGCCATCCGCAGGGCCGCGTCCCGCATCTTGTCCCAGTCCTCGACGGTCTCGCGGACGTCGGACAGGACACGCAGCAGATCGGCGGTGATCTGCTTCAGGTCGGCGCGGTCGGTTTCCCGGTCGATCTCCACGTGGATCCAGGACTCGGTGTGGGCGTCGTGCGGGAGGTCGCCCACGGCGGACGCGGTGAGGACCTCGATCAGCCTGCCCGTGACGTCGCGGCGCACCAGCATCTGCGGGTGGATGACGACGTGGATGCCGCGGCCCTGCCGGGTCAGCTCGTTCGTCACGGAGTCCACGAGGAACGGCATGTCGTCGGTGACGACCTCGACGACGGAGTGGCTGCAGGTCCAGCCGTTCTCCTCGACGGTCGGGGTGTGCACCCGCACGCTGGCCGTGCCCTGCGGGCGGTTCTCGGCCAGCCGGTAGTGGGAGAAGGCGGCTCCGAAGACGTCGACCGGGTCGCGGTCGGTGAGGTCCTCCGGGGCGGTGTGCAGGTAGTAGCGCTGGAGGAACGCGAGCACGGTGTCCGGGTCCGGCGTGCCCTCGTCCGTCGTCCCGGTCGGTAGGTGCCCCCCGACCGGACTGTTCTCAGCAACCCGGGCGGCCCTCTCGAGCAGCTCGGCCTTGGCTTCGTCCAGCTTGGTCTGCATTGTCCTCTGGCTCCTGTCGCGCGCCATTGCGTGACGTAGAAGGAAATACGGGCTCTGCCCCTCCGACGCAACGTCCAGACGCGGGGTGTCCGGTCTGCTCCGACGCTATGCCGCAGGGTGAGATGAGCGGGGGGTTATCAGCCATTCTCGACACGCCCTCGGGGTGTGACGCTGATCTCTGCGCCGCCTGTCCCGGGTGTGTGCACGGCGTCCTGGGGGCCCTGGTGGCCCCGTCCCGCCCGCGAGGACCAGCGACCGGCCCGGTCACGGAGATGGTCCGTGCTCGCCGGGCGCAGGGCGGGGGCGGCAGTGCCCCCGCGAACTATCGCGCTGATCACGCCACCAGGCTATCGCCCCCGGGCGGGGGCCCGTCATGAGCCGTATGTGTACAAAACCGGGGGTGGAACTTTGACATTCTGCACAGGGGCGGGAACGACCGATCCGGCGTAACGGCCTCTCCGGACGGCGGGGCGCGAACGACCCCCGACCGGGCGATACGGAGCTGCCGCTCCCCGGCCTGCCGGTCCCGCCTCACGGATCGCCGGCCCGCCGCTCGGCGAGCTGCCGCTCCCCTGCCCGGGCGCCCCGATCCGCCGCGCTCCGTTCCGCCGCCCGGCGACCTGACGCTCGGGGACCTGCCGGTGCGTGCGTGGCCGCTCCTGGGCCTGCCCTTCCCCCACCCGCCGCTCCGGGACCTGCCGATCCGGGGCCCGCCGCTCCGTGACCTCGCGACCGGGGGCCCGGCCGGTCCAGAGCCTCCCCTGGCCCTGACGGGCTCACCCCCGGCCGGTCGGCCGCGCTTCAGCTCAGGCCGCCAGTCGCGCCGCTTCCTCGACGGCCTCCGCGAGGGTGTCCACCACCGGAACGCCCACCGTCTCCAGACTGGCCCGGCCGTGCGAACCGCCGGTGTACAGCACCGCGCGCGCTCCGACGTGCAGCGCGGCCACCGCGTCGTCGGCGGCGTCCCCGATGACCACCGTGCGAGCGGGGTCCACGCCCCCCGCTCCGGTGAGCGCCGCGAGGTGCCGCACCATGTGCTCTGCCTTGCTGCCGCCGGAGGGACCGGTGCGCCCGTCCACGCGTATGAAGTGCGGCTCGATGCCGAAGCCCCGCACCAACGGCACCAGTTCCTCATGCCCGTACATGCTGAGCAGGGACTGACTGCGTCCCGCCGACCGCCACCCCGCGAGCAGTTCCGCCGCGCCGTCGGTGAGCCCGCAGCGGATCCGGTGCTGCTGGTAGTGCCGGTGGAAGACGCCGTCCATGAGCTCCCACTCGGCGTCGGTCGGCAACCGCCCCAGCAGCCGTTCGTAGAACTTCGGCACCGGCACGCAGTACAGCGCCCGGTAGCGCTCCAAGGTGATCGGTTCGAGTCCGAGTTCGGCGAAGGCCGCGTTCGTCGCCCCGATGATCGCGTCGTTGTCGTGGAACAGCGTCCCGTTCCAATCCCAGACGATGTGCATGTCCGTCCGCATCCCCATGTCCAAAACGTACCCGCCGCCACTGACAACGAAGAGACCCGCGAGTGCCGGGTCCGGTGCGGCCCGCCGGCTACTGCCCGAGACCCACCAGGTTCGGGATCTCCTGCCGCGCGAACCACAGCAGTTCGTGGTCCTCGGCGCCGTCCACCACGAACTGCGCGTCCTCGTCCCCCGCGTCCGCCGCCGGCAGTGCCTCCGCGGCGGCCGTCACGTCCTCCCGCGCGTCCTCGGAGTCGACGTGCACCGCGGCGGCCTTGGCCAGCGGTACGGCGGTGGCGGTCCGCACCTCGCCGAGCGCCACGGGGTCGAGGGCCCGGTCGGGGTCGGCGACCGCCGTGCCGTCGGCCACGTCCACGGCGATCACGACCCGCCGCCGTGCCGCCCCGGGGTCCGCCGCCAGCAGCCGGAGCGAGGCCAGCGCGGCCCTGCCCAGCGCCGCGTACTCCAGTTCCTCGATGTCTTCGGAGAGGTACCACTCCCGCAGCGCCGGCGTGACGGCGTAGGCCACGAGCGGCCCGGCCCCGAGCTCTCCCGTCTTGTACGCCTCGGCGAGACCGGAGAGGGTCAGGGGGACGTAGACGCGCATGGCAGTCCGCTTTCTGGTCGGTGGGGTTCGCCGCGGCCGGACGGGCTCTCAGGATACGTGCGGGCGTCGCCTTTCGGGTCCCTGCCCACCCCCCGGCGGACGTCAACCGCCCGCCCCTGCATCCACCCGGTCCACCCCCGTCACCACGGGCTTTTCCGGCCACCCGATCACTCGGATAAGTGAACGTGCCGACCCTCCGCCGGGGGTCCCGGCCGCCTTGCCGCCCCACGGCACGGCCCCGTACAAGATCCCCAACCGAAGTTACCGCCCGGTACCGTCCGGGCCCGTCGAGCGGGGACACCATGCACAAGGTCATGACCAGGGTGAAGCAGCAACCCGGCAGCCGCCCGCCCGGCCGCCGCGACCCGCGTCACCCCGCCGGGACCCCGCCCCGCACACCCGGCGGTACGGCCCGCACGACGGCCGCGGGCGGCAGGCCCCCCGGCTCACCGGGCGGCGGCGGAACCCGCACCCGCACCAGGCCCACCGACGGCCGTCCCCCGACAGCCCCGGGCACCCCGGCCACCCGGACCGCAACCAGCACGAGGGGGACGGGTACGGGTACGGGCTCGGGCAGGGGCGGGAGCACAGACGCAGGCCCCGGGGCAGGTACCGGCACTGCCGCCCGCACCGGCGCCGGCGTGACGGCCACCGTGACGCCACCCGCGCCGGCCCCCGCCCAGAGCATCGGCACGACACCCACACCCGCCCACCGGACGGCACCCCTCCCGACCCCGCACCGCCCGCCTGCCCCGCCGCCCGCCACCACCGACGTCTTCGCGGACCGGTTGCTCGCCGTGCTGAGCGGCCAGCGCCCCGTCCACTGGATGCTCCGCCACACCGCGGGCCGCGCCTACGACGAACTCGCCCACCTCGCCGAGCGCGGTCCGCTGCGCACCCGCGGCACCCGCCCGGTGGTCCGCGACCTCGGCTACTACGTGCCCCGCCCCGGTGCCGTCGAGGTCTTCGCCCGCATCGGCGCCGGCGAGCAGCTGCGCGCCATGGCCTTCCGCCTGGAGCAGGGCCGGGACCTGCGCTGGCGCTGCACGGCGGTGGAGCTGGGCGGCCCGCGCCCCCCGCACCCGGACGACGACTGACGTCACCGGACACACCGAAGGGCCGGCCCACCCTGGGGTGACCCGGCCCTTCGACCCGCTCCGGCGCCGAAGGCACCGTCACGTCACGTCACTTCTTGCGGCGACGCCCGCCACGCGACTGCTTGCGCCGCTCCGCGCGCGTGAGACCGTCCGCCTCGGAGCGCACGGGCTCCTCGTCGTCGGCGAACTCGCCCTCGACGACACCGCCCTCGCCGTCCACCGTCGGCGCGGAGAAGTGCAGGTCCCGCCGCTGCGGGGCGTCGAGGCCCTTGGCGCGGATCTCGGGGCGGGAGCCGGCCTGCGCGGGCACCGCGTCGCGCTTCTCGAGGGTCGGCGCCGCGTCCTCCACCGGGACCTCCTCGACCTGCTGCTCGACCTGGACCTCCAGGTTGAACAGGTAGCCGACGGACTCCTCCTTGATGCCCTCCATCATGGCGGTGAACATGTCGAAGCCCTCGCGCTGGTACTCGACCAGGGGGTCCTTCTGCGCCATCGCGCGCAGGCCGATGCCCTCCTGGAGGTAGTCCATCTCGTACAGGTGCTCGCGCCACTTGCGGTCGAGGACCGACAGCACGACCCGGCGCTCCAGCTCACGCATGATCTCGGAGCCGAGCTGCGTCTCGCGCGACTCGTACTGCTCGTGGACGTCGTCCTTGATGGACTCGGCGATGAACTCGGCGGTCAGACCGGCCCGGTCACCGGCCGCCTCCTCCAGCTCCTCGACGGTGATCTTCACCGGGTAGAGCTGCTTGAAGGCGCCCCACAGCCGGTCGAGGTCCCAGTCCTCCGGGAAGCCCTCCGCGGTCTCCGCGCTGACGTAGGCGTCGATCGTGTCGTTCGTGAAGTGCTGGATCTGCTCCTGGAGGTCCTCGCCCTCCAGGACGCGGCGCCGCTCGCCGTAGATGACCTCGCGCTGACGGTTGAGGACCTCGTCGTACTTGAGGACGTTCTTGCGGGTCTCGAAGTTCTGCTGCTCGACCTGCGACTGGGCGGACGCGATCGCGCGCGTGACCATCTTGTTCTCGATCGGCACGTCGTCGGGCACGTTGGCCATCGACATCACGCGCTCGACCATCTGGGCCTTGAACAGGCGCATCAGGTCGTCGCCCAGCGAGAGGTAGAAGCGGGACTCGCCGGGGTCGCCCTGACGGCCGCTGCGGCCGCGCAGCTGGTTGTCGATGCGGCGCGACTCGTGCCGCTCGGTACCGAGGACGTAGAGGCCGCCGAGCTCCTTGACCTCTTCGAACTCGGCCTTCACGGCCTGCTCGGCCTTCTCCAGGGCGGCGGGCAGGGCGTGCGCCCACTCCTCGATGTGCTCCTCGGGATCGAGGCCGCGCTGGCGCAGCTCGGCCTCGGCGAGGTCGTCGGGGTTGCCGCCGAGCTTGATGTCGGTGCCACGGCCGGCCATGTTGGTGGCCACGGTCACGGCGCCTCTGCGGCCGGCCTGGGCGATGATCGGCGCCTCACGGTCGTGCTGCTTGGCGTTGAGCACCTCGTGCTGGATGCCGCGCTTGCTCAGCTGCTGCGAGAGGTACTCGGACTTCTCGACCGAGGTGGTGCCGACGAGGATCGGCTGGCCCTTCTCGTGCTTCTCGGCGATGTCGTCGACGACGGCCTCGAACTTGGCGACCTCGGTCCGGTAGATCAGGTCCGACTGGTCCTTGCGGACCATGGGCCTGTTCGTCGGGATCGGGACCACGCCGAGCTTGTAGATCTGGTGGAACTCGGCGGCCTCGGTCATCGCCGTACCGGTCATGCCGGAGAGCTTGCTGTAGAGGCGGAAGAAGTTCTGCAGGGTGATCGTGGCGAGCGTCTGGTTCTCGTCCTTGATGTCCACCCCTTCCTTCGCCTCGATCGCCTGGTGCATGCCCTCGTTGTAGCGGCGGCCGGCGAGGATACGGCCGGTGTGCTCGTCGACGATCATGACCTCGCCGTCGATGACGACGTAGTCCTTGTCCTTCTTGAAGAGTTCCTTGGCCTTGATGGCGTTGTTCAGGTAGCCCACCAGAGGCGTGTTCACCGACTCGTAGAGGTTGTCGATGCCCAGCCAGTCCTCGACCTTGCTGACGCCGGACTCGTGGATGGCGACGGTGCGCTTCTTCTCGTCGACGTCGTAGTCGCCGGTCTCCTCCATGCCCTTGAGCGGGTTGCCGGCCTCGCCCTTCTTCAGGCGCGTGACCAGCTTGGCGAAGTCGCCGTACCACTTGGTGGCCTGGTCGGCCGGGCCGGAGATGATCAGCGGCGTGCGGGCCTCGTCGACGAGGATGGAGTCGACCTCGTCGACGATGGCGAAGTTGTGGCCGCGCTGGACGAGTTCGTCCTGGGACCACGCCATGTTGTCGCGCAGGTAGTCGAAGCCGAACTCGTTGTTCGTGCCGTAGGTGATGTCGCACGCGTACTGCTCGCGGCGCTGGGCCGGCGTCATGTTGGCGAGGATGCAGCCGACGCTGAGGCCGAGGAACTTGTGGACGCGGCCCATCATCTCGGAGTCGCGCTCGGCCAGGTAGTCGTTGACCGTGATGAGGTGGACGCCTTCCCCGGAGAGGGCGTTGAGGTACGCGGGGAGCGTGCCGACGAGGGTCTTGCCCTCACCGGTCTTCATCTCGGCGACATAGCCGAGGTGGAGGGCGGCGCCGCCCATCATCTGCACGTCGTAGTGGCGCTGGCCGAGCACGCGCTTGGCCGCCTCGCGGACGGTCGCGAAAGCCTCGGGAAGCAGGTCGTCCAGGGTCTCGCCGTCGGCGAACCGCTGCTTGTACTCATCGGTGAGGGCCCGCAGCTCGGCGTCGGAGAGGTCGACGAAGTCCTCTTCGATGGACTTGACCTGGTCCGCGATGCGGTGCAGCTTGCGCAGGATCTTGCCTTCGCCTGCACGCATGATCTTCGAGAGGACGGACACGGGGCTTGGTCTCCTTGCCGGTCGGGCCTGGGACGGTCGGTTCCACTTGACTTGGTGAGCAACGGCCATCGTATGCGAGGACCCCGCCACGCCGGGAGGCCTGCCGGGTCGGCGACCGTCCGCCATTTCAAATCTGTTTCAAAGGGGACAACGGCCGGAGGCCGCGGATGGTGCCGCGCCCCGCCGAGGAATTGCGCGAATCGTGATCGCGCGCTCACACAGCGCTACAGCGGTGATGGCCCGCCACGGTTAAAGCGGTGGCGGGCCGCTCCGGCCGCCCAGCAGAATCGGCCGATGGACCCCGTGACGCTCTCCACCGGCCGCCTCCTCCTGCGCACAGTCGGCCCGCAGGACACCGACGCGGTGTACGCCGCCGCCCAGGACCCGGACATCCAGCGCTGGACGGCGATCCCGTCGCCGTACCGCCAGGAGCACGCGCGCGGGTTCACGGAGCAGGTGGTCCCGCTCGGCTGGGCGAAGGAGTCCGTGTTCACCTTCGGCGTCTTCCTCCCCGGGTCGGGCGACCTGGCGGGCATGCTCTCCCTCACCCCGCGCGGCCGGGGCACGACCGAGCTCGGTTACTGGGCCACCAGGGAACACCGCGGCAACGGCTACACCACCGAGGCCGTCGCCGCCGCGACCCGCTGGGGCTTCACGCACCTGCGCACGGACCGCGTGGAGTGGCGGGCGGAGGTCGGCAACATGGCGTCCCGCGCGGTGGCGGAGCGGGCCGGCTTCCGCCTGGAGGGCACGCTGCGTTCCGCCATCGTCCACGCGGGCGTCCGCCGGGACTGCTGGGTGGGTTCGCTGCTGCCGTCGGACCTGGGCCTGCCGACGCCGTCGGCCTACCTGCCGGCCGGGGCATGACCACCCGCGGCGCGCGTCCCGTCCACGGCGTCCGGCGCCGGGGGAACCTCCCGCCTCCGACGCGGACCCCGGCGGCCCGGCCCGCGACGGCGCAGGTCGTCCCCCGCTGTCAGTGCCACCCCCTATCGTGCGAGACATGACGACCCCGCGTCCCCTCACCCTCTCGGCAGCCGAGGCCCGCCGCATCGCGCTGCGGGCCCAGGGCTTCCTCGGCGCCCCCGACCGGCGTGCGGGGGTCCGCGGCGTCCTGCGTCACCTGGGCGCGGTCCAGCTCGACACCATCTCGGTCCTCGCCCGGTCCCACGAACTCATCCCGTACGCCCGCCTGGGCGCCGTGGGCCGCGCCACGGTCGAGGCCGCCTACTGGGGCACCGCCTCCACGGCGGCGGGGCAGGCGCAGCCCCACGCCTTCGAGTACTGGTCGCACGCCGCGTGCATCCTCCCCATCGAGGAATGGCCCCACTTCGCCTTCCGGCGCCGCGCGTACCGCTCCCGCCCGCACTGGAACCACGACCTGCCGGACGGCGCCTACGACCAGGTGATCAAGCAGCTGCGCACCGAAGGCCCGCTCACGGCGACGGAGTTGGGCGGCGCGAAGCGCACCAGCGAGTGGTGGGACTGGTCCGGCGCGAAGGTCGCCGTGGAGCGGGCCCTGATGTACGGCGAGGTGGTGTGCGTCGAGCGCCGCGGCTGGAAGCGCGTGTACGACCTCGCCGAGCGCGCGGTCCCCGGGACACTGCTGCACGACGACCTGGACGACGCGGAGTGCCTGCGTCGCCTGGTCCGGTTGGCGGGCCGGTCGCTGGGGGTCGGCACCCGGGCCGACATCGCGGACTACCACCGCCTGAAGGCCGAGCAGTTCGACGCGGTGGTCGCCGGCACCGGGCTGGTCCCGGTCTCCGTGGAGGGCTGGGACAGGCCGGCCTGGGCCGACCCCGAGGCCCTGGAGACCGCGCCGCGCGGTCGTCACCGCACCACGCTGCTGTCCCCCTTCGACTCACTGGTCTGGGAGCGGGCGCGCACGGAGCGGATCTTCGGTTTCACCCACCGCCTGGAGGCCTACGTCCCCCGGCCGAAGCGGGTGCACGGCTACTTCGCGATGCCGGTGCTGGCGGGCGGCCGGCTGGTCGGCCGCGTGGACCCCGGCCGCGAGGGCCGCACCCTGGTCGGGCGGCAGGTCACCGTGGACGGCCCGAAGGCGGTCCCGGCGGTGGCGCAGGCGCTGGTCGAGGCGGCGGGCTGGGTGGACTGCACGAACGTCCGGGTGGAACGGGTGGACAGCCCCGAACTCCGTGCGCCCCTGGCCGCGGAACTCGCCCGCCTGCTGGCCTGACGCACCCGGCGCCCTCAGCGGATTTCGAGGATCTTCTCCCGCATCGCGTACACCACGGCTTCCATCCTGGAGTGCAGCTGGAGTTTCTCCAGGATGTTGCGCACATGGTTCTTCACGGTGTTCTCGGAGATGAACAACTGCTTGGCGATGTCCCGGTTGTTCATTCCGGTGGCCACGAGTTTGAGGACTTCCAGCTCCCGGTCGGTGAGCCGGGGCGCGGGAACCAGCCGGCGCTCGTCCGTGCGCTGGATCATCGACTTGAACTCGGTGAGGAGTTTCGACGCCATCGAGGGGCTGATCTGCGACTGTCCGTCGGCCACCGCGCGAATGGCGGTGGCGACCTCGTCGGTGGAGATCTCCTTGAGGAGGTATCCGGTGGCGCCCGCCTTGATCGCGTCGTAGAGGTCGGCCTCCTCGTCGCTGATCGTCAGCATGATGATCTTGGCGCTGGGAGCGACCTCCTTGATGGAGGTGCAGGCCTCGATCCCGCCCCGCTTGGGCATCCGCACGTCCATCAGGACGATGTCCGGCAGCAGGTCGGCGGCCTTGTCCACGGCCTCCGCGCCGTCCCCCGCCTCGCCGACGACCTGGATGTCCTCCTCGGCCGCGAGCACGATCTCCAGGCCCCGGCGGAAGAGCGCGTGGTCGTCCACGACCAGGACTCGGATGGGCTCCTTGCGTGCGGAGCCCGCGCCCGGGTCCACGCCCGCGACGCCGTCGGTGCCCTCGTCGCGCATCGGTCCGAAGCTGTCCGCCATCGTTCCTCCCCCTGAAGGCTGTGGCCTGTGATCCTGTGCCATCGCCAACCCAAGGCAACGACCCACCGGTTGGGCCGGTGCGGCCATGATTCCATGCCCGGACGACAGTGAGGTGACAGAGCGGGGCGCGAAGTGGTCGCACACAGGTGCCCCTGGGGGCGCACGCGCGCTCCAGGGGCACCGGCTCGGCTGCCGGCCAGGGGCGTCAGCCGCCCAGGGTGCCGCCCGCGTCGGGAGCGTTCACCTGCGTGACCATCGGGTCCGTGCTGAGGTGGATGACGCCGTAGTCGTAGGCGTGCCGGCGGTAGACGACGCTCGGTTCCTTCGTCTCGGAGTCGACGAACAGGTAGAAGTCGTGGCCGACCAGCTCCATCTCGTAGAGAGCCTGGTCGAGAGTCATCGGGGAGGCTACGTGGGTCTTCTCGCGGACGATGAGGGGGCCTTCGCCCTTCACCTCGAGCGAGCCGATCTTCTTCGTGGGTACGCCGTCCGGCTCTTCCTCGTGGACGACTTCGCCGTTGCCGTTGAGGGTCGCCGCGTCCGGGACGTGGTCGGCGACCTCGGCCGCCGTGAGCCTGCGTGCGCCACGGCGTGAGTACCGCTTGTCGTGCTCCTTGCGAAGCCGGGCTTCCAGCTTCTCCGCCGCCAGGTCGAGTGCCGCGTACGGGTCGTTGGCCGCCGCCTCCGCCCGGATCACCGGACCGCGGGAGCGGAGCGTGATCTCCACTCGGTCACAACGGTCGGCCTGTCGAGGGTTGGGCTCCTTGGAGACCTCGACGTCGAGGCTGATCACCTTGCCGTCGAGCTTCTGGATCTTCTCCAGCTTCAGCTTCTCGGCCACGTGCTTGCGGAACCGCTCGGGCACCTCTGTCTTGCGGCCCTTGACGACGATGTCCACGCAGAACTCCGTTCCCGGATCGCTCCGCTTCCGAGGCGGAGCGTCTCCCTTTTGCACCAGGTTCCGGTGAGCTCCGGAACCGCGGACTCGGTGACTTCCACCTCCTCCTCCCCCATGGGCAAGATCTCCACCCCATCGCCGCGGGTGATTGTGCGGAACCCACGGCTGCGGCATTCACGGATGAGAGGGATGGCCTGCGCCTTTCTCTCACAACCGAACATATCTCGCCCGGACGGATGGCGTCACCCTCTACTGCGGCGTACCTCCGTTCAGGTGAATTGACCCTCTTATTACCTGCAACGATGCAAGTTGACGGTCAGTTCCGGTTTGTTTCGAAGGGGTCCGGCGTGGCGGCGACCACGGCGGCGCGGACCAGGTCCTGACGGCCGGACCGGCACACCTCGCCGCCGCCCGCATCTCCCGAGTCCCCACGCGTTCGCCCCCGCTCCCGTCCGGCTGCTTCCTCGATACGTTCCACCGGCGCCGACCGTCTCATCAGCGGCGCCCGTTGGCCCTGTTCCTCTCTGCCTTCCCGTCTTCCCGCCGCGTACACGATCGTTTCCGCGTCGCCGCCCGGGTTCCCGAGCCCCGCCAGCGCCACCCGCACGGCACGCGCCGCCTCGGTCAGGGACGCGCCCGTGGTCATCAGGTCGTCGACGAGCACGACCGGACCACCCGACAGCAGCCGGGCGGCGCCGGGGGCCACCACCAGCGCACCCGCCAGGTTCTCCATCCGCTCCCGGGAGTTGAGGCCCGACTGGTCGGCCACGGCCCGCGCCTGCCGCAGTACGGCGACCACCCGCGCTGGTGTCCCGGTCCGCCGCAGCTCCCCCGCGGCGGCGAACGCGATCCGCCGCGCCGGGTCGTGCCCGCGGGCGCGCACCGCCCGGGGTGACGACGGCATGGGAACCAGCCGCAGCTCCCCGCCGGCGGACAGCCCGGTCCCGAACGATCCCGCGGGATCCCGCCGCGTCTGCCCACCGCCCGGCGCCCTCGCGGCCTCCGGCGAGGGCGCCGGTACGCCCGCGCACGCCCCCGCGCCCGCCTCCCGCAGCCCGGCGCGCACCGCTCCGGCCAGCGCGGCGCCCAGCGGGGCCGCGAGCGCCAGCACGCCCCGCTCCTTGTGCGCCAGCAGCATCGCGCGCACCGCGTCCCCGTAGCGCGCCGCCGCGTGCACCACCGGCAGCCCGGGCGGCCTCGGCACCGGTGTCACCCGGCGCGGCGGGACACCGGCGAGGGCGGCACGGCACTCCGGGCAGAGCACGGTGCGAGACCTTCCGCAGCCTCCGCACTCGGCCGGCAGCACCAGGTCGGTGAGGTCCTGCCACCACCCCCGCATGCCCACCACTGTGCCAAGACGGGCCCGGACCGACCACCCCTGTGGACAACTCATCGAACGCCGGGACAGCAGCCTGTGGATAACTCACCGGGCGGCGGGGGCGGCCGCCCGTGGACCTCACCGGACACCAGCGGCAGCGCGGCCACGGACCGCGAGGGACACCAGTGGCAGCACCTAAGGCCCCAGGGGACTCCGGCGGCACCCACCGACCCCAAGGGACACCGGCGGCGACCGCCCATGGCACTCCCCGGCCGCCGTGCAGCCGCCGTACATCCGCTGCCGACTCACCACGCGCCGAGAGGCCCCCGGTCACCGCCGCCCACCCGGGTCACCCCGGATACACGGGCCCCGTCCCCTTGGCGAACACCTTCTGCCACTGCGCACCGGCCGGCAGCCGGACGATCCCGTCCGCCGAGTACGCCACCAGCGGCACCTCGTCGTCCTCGCTCGCGGCGATCTCGTTGACACCGGTCAGGGCCGCGGGGGCGGGCACCTCGGGCGTGGAGCCGTCGACCTGGACGTACCGCATCTGCTGCACGCCTCCCTGCTCCTGCCCGACCACCACGAGCCTGCTGTCGCCGGACCAGGACATCGCCGCGACCTCCTCCGACGCCGGTGTCAGGGACCGCAGTTCCTGGACCGACACGGCGGGCCGCTTCCCGGTCTTCTCGTCGCGTTCGATCCGTCCGACGTACAGGGACCCCTTGCCGTTCTTCGCCACGACGAGCGCGATCCGCACCCCGTCGGCGGCCACCCGGACGGCCTCGATGCGTCCGTCGAGGCCCGGCGTACGCACCTCCAGCGGTTCGCCCCTGGCCTGTTCGAGGAGCAGCAGCCGCTGCTTGCCGGTGGCGCGGTCGGCCACCCACAGGTCGCCGCGCGCGTCCCAGCTGGGCGTGGTGAGCCGGTCGTTCTCCGTCTTGCCGGCGCTGGTGAGGACGGGGTCGCCGAGCGAACTGCCGGACACCATCGACCCGACGTACAGCGACTTGCCGTCGATGCCGACGCCGGCGGCGGTCTTCTCGTCGCGCGACACCGCCACCGACCGCAGCGCCTTGTCGCCCTCGCCCAGCGGACCGGGCACCGGCGCGGGCTGTGTGCCGCTGTTCTGGACGCCGATCCGCACCAGCCGGTGTTCGCCGTCGAGGAAGTAGAAGGAGTCCGCCTCCTGCGCGGACCCGCGTGCGGCGAGGCTCTCGGCCTCGCCCACGTCCTCCGAGCACAGCTGCGATCCGCCCGCCCGCAGCTCGACCTCCTGCAGCGCGGGCGCGAGGTTCTGCAGGGTGAACAGGACCTGGGCGGCCATCTCGGCGCACTGGGCCGAGCCGACACCGGCGGCCTTGGCGTTGAGCGGGACGGTGAGGGCGTTCCGGTCGTCGGGGGTCAGCGAGCTGACGCCCTTCGCCAGTGCCGAACCGGAGGGGAAGCTGGAGCGGACCACCGGCCCGAGCCACCTCGTCGGCCCGTTGAGCAGGGACCGCACCATCTGCGTCATGGGGTCGACCATGCGGCGGATGTACACGGGATCGGCGACGGCCGCCGGCTGCGTGCCGGCCCCCGTCGTCGTGTTGGAGGCCAGGTAGTACTTGTCGACGGACGTGTAGTTGCGCTGGAAGTCCGACTGCCCCATGACGACACCGGGCGGCAGGCCGTCGATGCGCCACTGCTTGGTCTTCTTGTCCAGGACGAGGTGCACCGACTGGCTGTAGCTGCCGGTGGCGGGCGTGTACGACTGCTGCGCGTCCACCGTCGCGACCCGCGTCCCGGTCAAGGTGTACGACGCGTCGTGGGTCTCCTCCCTGCCGCCCGACCGCGCGGCCTCGGAACCGGGACCGTCCTCGAGCACCGTGGTGGACCACTCCGGACGCCACTTCGCCGCCGCGTCGGCGGTCAGATACTTGCGGGCCGTCTCGTAGTGCGGATCGTCGCTGGTCAGCGCCTCCAGGAAGCCCTGCACGATCTCGGCCGCGGGCGCGTCCTCGCGGGGCGGCATCGCGAACACGCGCACCTGCGTGTCCTGCCGGGGCGTGGACTCGACGCCCCGCAGATCCCCGCTGTCGGGCATCGAGGCACAACCTGCCAGCAGTACGACCCCACAGGCGGCGTACGCCACCGCGCGCGCCGGTCTGTGCCGGGCGCCCCCCTCGCGGTCAGCGCCCACGGAATGCCTCCCCTTGCCTCTTCGCTTCCTCCGGCCCGGCGTCCGCACGGCCCGCCCCGCCCCCGACGGGTGTGTCGTCCGGCCGTCGCGCGCCCGAGGCGGGTCGGGGCACGACCCGCGAGCCGTTGCCGGGCAGCGCGGTGGGATCGGCCGTGGGCACCGCGGTCGACCTCGGCGCTATCGGGTCCCTCGGTGACTGCGCGGGTCCCGCGTCGCCCGTCGGCTGCAGGGGCACGGTGGCGGCCTTGTCGCCGCCCCCGCGCGGCAGACCGGCGTCGTCGAGTCCGCGGTGGCGCCGCGAGTCCCTGGGTTCCAGCGGTATGGGTGAGCCCCGCAGCGGCTCGTCCGCGGTGCGCGGCAGGGTGAGCCGGAACTGCGAGCCGCCGCCGGGTTCGCCCCAGGCCTGGAGCCAGCCGCCGTGCAGCCGCGCGTCCTCCAGGGCGATGGACAGCCCGAGGCCCGTGCCGCCGGTCGTACGCGCGCGTGCCGGGTCGGCCCGCCAGAAGCGGCTGAAGACGCGCGTCGCCTCGCCGGGCTTGAGCCCGACGCCGTAGTCGCGGACGGCGACCGCGACCGCTCCGCCGGCCGACGCGAGTTTGACGACGACGTCCCGGCCCTCGCCGTGCTCCACGGCGTTGACGACGAGGTTGCGCAGCACCCGCTCCACGCGCCGGGCGTCGGCCTCGGCCACGACGGGCTGCTGGTCGCCCACCACCCGTATGTGGGTGCCCTTGCGCTCGGCGAGCGGCAGCGCCCCGCTGACCACCCGCCGGACGACCTCCCGGAAGTCGATCGGCTCTGCCTCCAGGGCCGCCGCGCCCGCGTCGAAGCGGCTGATCTCCAGCAGATCCGCGAGCAGCGACTCGAACCGGTCCAGCTGGTCGGCGAGCAGTTCGGCGGACCGCGCGGTCACCGGATCGAAGTCCTCGCGCGCGTCGTGGATGACGTCCGCGGCCATCCGTACGGTCGTCAGGGGTGTACGCAGCTCGTGCGACACGTCCGACACGAACCGGCGCTGCATCCGCGACAGGTCCTCCAGCTGCTGGATCTTCAGCTGAAGGTTCTGCGCCATCTTGTTGAAGGCCTCGCCGAGCCGCGCGATGTCGTCCTCGCCGGTGACCTTCATCCGTTCCTGGAGCCGTCCGGCGGACAGCCGCTCGGCGATCCCGGCCGCCATCCGCACCGGGGTGACGACCTGCCGCACCACGAGCCAGGCGATGGCCCCGAGGAGGACGACGACGAACAGGCCGGCCGTCGCCAGCGTCCCCTTGACCAGGCTGAGCGACTTCTCCTCCTGGGTGAGCGGGAAGAGGTAGTAGAGCTGGTACGGGTCGCCGTTGGGGTCGTTGACCTGCTTGCCGATGACCAGGCCGGGCTGGGAGTCCCGGTGGGCGTCCGCGTTGTAGATGATGCGGGTGTAGCTCTGGGCCGCCGCCATCTTCCCGTCCACCCGCGCGCGCAGGTCCTCGGGCACGCTCACGGTCGGGTTGACCTTTCCGGAGGCGCGCGGTCCGCGTCCGGCCCTGCTCTCGTCGCCCACGGGCAGGGTCACCACGTCGAAGGCGCCCTGGCCGCCGCTGGAGAGGGACGCCACGAGACTGCTCATCCACTCGATGACGTTCGGCGCGGGCCGGCCGTCCACGGTGGAGGCGTCGTCGCCGGTTCCGCTGGACGCCTCGTCGGCCTTCTGCTTGGCCACCGCGAACCCGCCGGTGGCCTGGCTCTGCGAGGCCCTGACCTTGGCGTCGAGCAGGCCGTTGCGCACCTGTCCGATGACCACGAAGCCGAGCAGCAGAACCACGCCGAGCGACATCAGCAGGGTCGTGACGACGACCTTGAGCTGGATGTTGCGCCGCCACAGCCGCATGACGGGCAGCAGCGGCCGGCGCACCCAGCGCATGAGCAGCCTGAGGACCGGGCTGCCCTGCACGCCACCCTGCAGCAACCCGCCCTCGAACAGGCGTCCCCAGCGGGAGCCTGGCGTCTTCCGGCCGACAGGCCGCTCCGCGCGGGTCCCGGACCGGCCGGGTGCCGAAGCGGCACTGTCCCTGGACATGTCAGCTCGGTCCGGCCTTGTAACCGACGCCCCGGACGGTCACCACGATCTCCGGCCGCTCCGGGTCCTTCTCGACCTTGGAGCGCAGCCGCTGTACGTGCACGTTGACGAGGCGGGTGTCCGCGGCGTGCCGGTACCCCCACACCTGCTCCAGCAGGACCTCACGCGTGAACACCTGCCAGGGCTTGCGCGCGAGCGCGACCAGCAGGTCGAACTCCAGCGGCGTCAGCGCGATCGACTGCCCCTCCCGCTTCACGGAGTGCCCGGCGACGTCGATCACCAGGTCACCGATGGCGAGCTGTTCCGGAGCGGGCTCCTCCGACCTCCGCAGCCGGGCCCGGATCCGGGCGACCAGCTCCTTCGGCTTGAACGGCTTCACGATGTAGTCGTCGGCCCCCGACTCCAGGCCCACGACGACGTCGACGGTGTCGCTCTTGGCCGTGAGCATCACGATCGGCACCCCGGACTCCGCCCTGATCAGGCGGCACACCTCGATACCGTCCCGGCCCGGCAGCATCAGATCGAGCAGCACGAGGTCGGGCTTGGACTCACGGAAAGCGGCCAGCGCCTTGTCGCCGTCGGCTACAAAAGACGGCTCAAAACCTTCACCACGCAGCACAATGCCGAGCATCTCGGCCAGTGCGGTGTCGTCGTCGACGACAAGGACTCGTCCCTTCATAAACGACATCATCCCATTAGCTAATCGTTATACCTGGCGTGACCTGGCACACAGCTCGGCCAGAGCCTCGGCTGTCACGGGCGAAACGACGCCCTCCTCGGTGACGATCGCCGTCACCAACTCGGGCGGCGTCACGTCGAACGCCGGGTTGTACGCCTGGGTCCCCAGGGGTGCCACCGGAATTCCGCCGCCTGCTTCCGCTCGGCCCACCGGCACCTGCGGTGCTGTGAGCTCGGTCACCTCATGACCGGGGCGCTGTTCGACCTCGATGGCCGCCCCGTCCGGTGTGTCCGGATCCACTGTCGTCAGCGGCGCCACCACGATGAACGGCACGTGGTGGTACCGGGCGAGCACGGCGAGCGGATAGCTCCCCACCTTGTTCGCCACCGAGCCGTCGGCCGCGATGCGGTCCGCACCGATCAGTACCGCATCCACCTCCCCCGCCGCGAACAGCGAACCCGCCGCGTTGTCGGTGAGCAAGGTGTAGGCCATCCCCTTGCGCGCCGCCTCGTAAGCCGTCAGGCGAGCACCTTGCAGCAACGGACGCGTTTCGTCCACCCACAGGCGCCTGAGCCGCCCGGTCCGGTGTGCCGCGAGGGCCACCGCGAACGCCGTCCCCTCACCGCCCGACACGAGCGCGCCGGTGTTGCAGTGGGTGAGGATCCGGTGCCCGCCACCGGGCAGCAGCTCGTCCAGCAGGGCCAGGCCCCGCTCGGCCATCCGGGCGCTGGCCTCGGCGTCCTCCCGGTGCAGCGCCCGCGCCGCACCCAGCGCCGCCTGCGCGGCCCGCGCCACGTCACCGCTTCTGGCGAGCTCGGTGTCGTAGGCGGACCGCGCCCTGTTCACACCGACGGCGAGGTTCACCGCGGTGGGGCGGGCCGCGGCCAGCGCGTTCGCCGCGTCGTCCACGTCGAAGTTCCGTACGGCGGCGAGCGCCACCCCGTACGCCCCGGCGATGCCGAGCAGCGGTGCCCCGCGCACGGCGAGCGAACGGATCGCCTCCACCAGCGCGGACGCATCCGTGCAGACCAGTTCGACCTCCTCGGCCGGCAGCCTGGTCTGGTCGAGAAGGACGACCACCGGCCCTTCGGGTGGCTCGTCCCAGCGGATCGCCGGAGTCTCGGCCGGCCGGATGTCCTCGCCGCTTTTCGCGTACTGATCAGCCATGCGATCAGTCTGCCCCGGATCCGGCGGACAATTGAAGGTCCGCAGCCCATACCGCGGCCGGTCCGCCGGTGAGCGGCCCATGGCACGATGGCTGCCAACCTGCCGCCGCGCCCGCGGACGGGCACCGTGAAGGAGCGACGATGAACGACACTCCGGGCTGGGCCTCGCCCGGATCCGCCCCGTCCGACGGGCAGGAACCCGGCGCGTCCGGCCCTGCCGAGCCCGCCGACCGGCCCGGTGCCGCACAGCCCGCGGACGCATCCTCCCCGGACACGGTGAACCCCGACGCGCAGAGCGCCGGCCCGCAGTGGTCCAAGCAGCAGCCGCCACCCGGCCAGTGGTCCGCCCCGACCGGCCCCACGGGCTCCGCGACCCCGGGCCGGCCGGCACCGCCTCCGCCCCCGCCAGGCCCCGGCTGGGGCACCCCGCCGCCCGCAGGCCCCGGCGGTTACGGCCCTCCCGGATACGGCCCTCCGGGGTACGGCCCCGCCGGCCCCCCGGTCTACGGCGGACCCGGTTACGCCGCATGGGGTGGCGGCGGCTGGGGCGGACCTCCGCCCGCCGCCAAACCCGGTGTCATCCCGCTGCGCCCGCTCGGCGTCGGCGAGATCCTCGACGGCGCGGTGTCCACCATGCGCACCCACTGGCGCACGGTCCTCGGCATCTCGCTGACCGTCGCCGTCGTCACGGAGATCGTCGTCGTGCTGCTCCAGGGCCTCGTCCTGAGGAACAGCACCAGCACCGACGCCCTCAACGACCCGAGCGCCACCCTCAGCGAACTGACCCGCGCCATGGGCGACGCCATGCTCAGCTCCGGTGTCGTGTTCCTGATCTCCCTGATCGGCACGGTCATGGCCACCGCCCTGCTGACGACCGTCACCAGCCGGGCCGTCCTGGGCAAGCCCGTGACCACCGGCGAGGCCTGGCGCGACGCCCGCCCGCAGGTGCCGAGACTGTTCGGCCTGATCTTCCTGCTGCTGCTCATCGTCGCCGGCGTGTTCGCCGTGGGCGTCCTGCCCGGCGTCCTCGTGGCCGTCTCCGGCAACTCCGACGCGGGCACCGCGCTCGCCGCCCTCGGCCTCCTGGGCACCAGCGTCGTCGCCCTGTGGCTGATGATCCGCTTCTCGCTCGCCTCGCCCGCCCTCATGCTGGAGAAGCAGAGCATCGTGAAGTCGATGAGCCGGTCCGCGAAGCTGGTCCGCGGCTCCTGGTGGCGGGTCTTCGGCATCACGCTGCTCGCCATGGTCATCGCGAACATCGTCGCGGTGATCGTCGCCATCCCGTTCTCCCTCTTCGCCGCCGCGCTCAACGGCGGCGTCTCCGTCTTCCTGGACGGCGGGAGCGACCTGGGCTGGTCCTACCTGATCGTCAGCGGCGTCGGATCGGTCATCGGCTCCATGATCACGTTTCCGATCACGGCGGGCGTCACCGTGCTGCTCTACATCGACCAGCGCATCCGCCGCGAGGCCCTCGACCTCGACCTGGCCCGCGCGGCCGGCGTCCAGGGCTACGGCACCGACACCCCGGGGAGCTGATGCGGTGAGTCCCGCGGGGGGAGTTCTCACAGCCATACCGACGGCACCGACGCGCACCACCGGCACGGCCGTACACCTCCTGGCGCGCGCCGGCGACACGTCCCTGTGGACCTCGGCCCGCGCCGACGGCGAACCGCCGGTAACCGTCCCGCGTGATCCCGCGCGCGAGGCGGCCCGCCGCGAGCTGTCCAGGCGCATGTACCACGAGAACGACCCGGGCCTGTTCCAGCGCGCCCTGGACGCCTTCTGGAAGTGGGTCGGCGACCTCTTCGGCAGCGCCTCGACGGTCACCCCGGGAGGCGCCGTCGGCCTGGTCGTCGTCATCCTGGTCGTCCTGGCGGTCCTGGCCGCGCTCTGGTGGCGCCTGGGCACCCCGCGCCGCCGGCCCGTCTCCACCACGGCCCTGTTCGACGACCGCCCCCGCAGCGCCGCCGAACACCGCGCGGCCGCCGAGGCACACGCCGCCCAGGGCCACTGGAACCAGGCCGTCCAGGAACGCATGCGCGCCATCGTCAGGTCCCTGGAGGAACGCGCCCTCCTCGACATCCGCCCCGGCCGCACCGCCGACGAGGCCGCCGCCGAAGCGGGCCACGCACTGCCCGCCCACACCGACCGACTCCGGTCGGCCGCACGCGAATTCGACGACGTGACGTACGGCGGACGCGCGGCCGGCGAGCAGTCGTACCACCGCATCGCGAGCCTCGACCACGACCTGGAGCGCGCCAGGCCGGAACTCGCGAGCATCGGCAGCAGCCACAGCCACGACACGGCAGCCCCGAACAGCCGCCCGGGAGCCGCCGAATGACCACCGAGGCCACCCTCCCCTCCACCTCGGCCTCGCCCGGCGCACGCCAGGTGTGGACCCGCGCGCGCGGTGTCGCCCTCGCCGTCGTGCTGCTCCTCGCCGGAGCCGTCGCGATCGCCACGATCCGCTCCGACACCCGGCACGGAAACCTCGATCCGCGCTCCGCCGACCCCAACGGCAGCCGCGCCGTCGCCGAACTCCTCGCCGACCACGGGGTCTCCACGCGCGTGGCCACCACCCTCACCGAGGCACGCGCCTCGGCCGGGCCGGACACCACACTCCTCATCGCCGTGCCCGACCTGCTGACGCCCCGCCGGCAGAAGCAGCTGCACGCGGCGACCGCCGGCTCCGGCGGCCGAACCGTCCTGATCGCGCCCGGCAGTTGGTCCGTCGAACGGCTCGCCCCCGGCGTCGTCGCGGACCCCGCCACCAGCTTCGGCTCGGCCCTCGCCCCCGACTGCGCCCTGCCCGCCGCCGTGCGCGCCGGCAGGGCCGACACCGGCGGCATCCGCTACACCGCCCTGCACACCGGCGCCGACGAGTGCTACCCGAGCGACCGCCTGGCCACCCTGGTGCGCGTCCCTGACGACACCGGACGCGGCGACACCGTCGTACTCGGCGCGCCCGACATCCTCTTCAACAAGCGTCTCGACAAGCAGGGCAACGCCTCGCTCGCCCTCCAACTCCTCGGCTCGCGCCCGCATCTCGTCTGGTACCTCCCCTCGCTCGCCGACACCTCACGCACCGACACCGACGACGAGAAGAGCCTCTTCGACCTGCTCCCCGCCGGCTGGTTGTGGGGCACCCTGCAACTCTCCGTCGCCGCGGCACTGGCCGCCCTCTGGCGGGCACGCCGGCTCGGACCCCTCGTACCGGAAGAACTCCCCGTGGCGATCCGCGCCTCCGAAACCGTCGAAGGCCGCGCCCGCCTCTACCGCAAGGCGGACGCCCGCGACCGCGCCGCCGCCGCTCTTCGCTCCACCACCCGCACCCGCCTCGCCCCCCTCGTCGGCGTCCCCGTCACCCAGGCGCACGCGCCCGAGGCACTGCTGCCCGCGCTGTCCGCCCACCTCCGCGGCGACGGACAGTCCCTGCACGCCCTCCTCTTCGGGCCGCCGCCCGGCGACGACGCGGCCCTCATCGCCCTCACCGACCAACTCGACGCCCTCGAAAGAGAGGTACGCCGTCCATGATGGACCCGACCACTGACAACGCCGGGCGGACCGGGAACCCGGACAGCGCCCGGGCCTCCCTCGAAGCCCTGCGCGCCGAGATCGCCAAAGCCGTGGTCGGCCAGGACCCCGCCGTGACCGGCCTCGTCGTCGCCCTCCTCTGCCGCGGACACGTCCTCCTCGAAGGGGTCCCCGGAGTCGCCAAGACGCTGCTCGTGCGCACCCTCGCGTCCGCCCTGGAACTCGACACCAAACGCGTCCAGTTCACCCCGGACCTGATGCCCAGCGACATCACCGGCTCCCTCGTCTACGACACCCGCAGCGCCGAGTTCTCCTTCCAGCCCGGGCCGGTCTTCACCAACCTCCTCCTCGCGGACGAGATCAACCGCACCCCGCCGAAGACCCAGTCGTCCCTCCTGGAGGCGATGGAGGAGCGGCAGGTCACGGTCGACGGCACCCCGCGCCTCCTCCCCGACCCTTTCCTGGTCGCCGCGACCCAGAACCCGGTCGAGTACGAGGGCACGTACCCCCTGCCCGAGGCCCAACTGGACCGTTTCCTCCTCAAGCTCACGATCCCGCTGCCGTCCCGCCAGGACGAGATCGACGTCCTCACCCGCCACGCCGAGGGCTTCAACCCGCGTGACCTGCGCGCTGCCGGCGTACGCCCCGTGGCGGGCCCGGCCGACCTGGAGGCCGCGCGCGCCGCGGTCGCCAAGACGACGGTGTCCCCCGAGATCACCGCCTACGTCGTCGACATCTGCCGCGCGACCCGCGAGTCCCCGTCCCTCACCCTCGGCGTGTCCCCCCGCGGCGCCACCGCCCTGCTCTCCACCGCCCGCGCCTGGGCCTGGCTGACGGGACGCGACTACGTCATCCCCGACGACGTCAAGGCACTCGCCCTGCCCACCCTCCGGCACCGCGTACAGCTGCGTCCCGAGGCGGAGATGGAGGGCGTGACGGCGGACTCCGTCATCAACGCGATCCTCGCCCACGTTCCCGTCCCCCGCTGATGGCGTTCACCGGACGCGCCGCGCTCCTGGCGGCCCTCGGCTCGGTCCCCCTCGGCATCTGGGCGCCGGGCTGGACGGGCGTGCTCGCGGTCGACGCGTCTCTGGCGGCGGCCTGCGCCTGCGACTTCGCCCTGGCAGCACCCGTACGACGGCTGCGCCTGTCCCGCACGGGCGACACCTCGGTACGCCTCGGAGACTCGGCCGACGTCGCCCTGACGGTCACCAACCCGTCCCGCCGCCCGCTGCGCGCCCAGCTCCGTGACGCCTGGCCGCCGAGCAGCTGGCAGCCCGGCACCGAGATGCCGGCCTCCCGCCACCGCCTCACCATCCCCGCCGGGGAACGCCGACGCGTCACGACCCGTCTGCGCCCCACCCGCCGCGGCGACCGCCGGGCCGACCGCGTCACGATCCGCTCCTACGGCCCTCTCGGCCTCTTCTCCCGCCAGGGCACCCACGACGTCCCCTGGGCGGTGCGTGTCCTGCCGCCCTTCACCAGTCGCAAGCACCTCCCGTCGAAGCTCGCACGTCTGCGCGAGCTCGACGGCCGCACCAGCGTCCTCACCCGCGGCGAGGGCACGGAGTTCGACAGCCTCCGCGAGTACGTCCCCGGCGACGACACCCGCTCCATCGACTGGCGCGCGACGGCCCGACAGTCGGCGGTCGCCGTACGCACCTGGCGCCCCGAACGCGACCGCCACATCCTGCTGGTCCTCGACACGGGCCGTACTTCGGCCGGCCGGGTGGGCGACGTCCCCCGCCTGGACGCCTCTCTGGACGCCGCGTTGCTGCTGGCCGCCCTGGCCTCCCGCGCCGGCGACCGCGTGGACCTGCTGGCCTACGACCGCCGCGTGCGTGCCCTCGTCCAGGGCCGCGCCGCGCGTGACGTCCTGCCCTCCCTGGTCAACGCGATGGCGACGCTGGAACCCGAACTCGTGGAGACGGACGCCCGGGGCCTCACGGCGACCGCGCTCAGGAGTGCCCCGCGTCGCTCCCTGATCGTCCTGCTGACCAGCCTCGACGCAGCGCCAGTAGAAGAAGGTCTTTTGCCCGTCCTGCCTCAGCTCACCCAGCGGCACACCGTGCTGCTGGCGGCGGTGGCGGACCCGCACATCGCGCGGATGGCGGCGTCTCGTGGCGACGCGGACGCGGTGTACGAGGCGGCGGCCGCCGCTCAGGCCCAGAGCGAGCGCCACCGCACGGCGGAGCAACTGCGTCGGCACGGCGTCACCGTGGTCGACGCGACCCCGGACGATCTGGCACCGGCGCTGGCCGACGCCTATCTGGCCCTGAAGTCAGCCGGCCGGCTGTAACGACGAGGGAAAGGGGCTGCAAGCAGCCCCTTTCCCATCTCTCTGAAAGACTCTGGAACGCAGAAAACCCCCGCACCATTGGTGCGGGGGTTTTCCCAAGATTTGTTCGGCGGTGTCCTACTCTCCCACAGGGTCCCCCCTGCAGTACCATCGGCGCTGTAAGGCTTAGCTTCCGGGTTCGGAATGTAACCGGGCGT